>CALFNJ010000091.1 GCA_937902865.1 uncultured Opitutaceae bacterium | reverse complement strand
CCAGGAATTGCTCGGCCATGCCAGCCTGAGCTCGACCCAGATCTACACCGCGGTAGAGTCGAAGCGCCTGCGCGAACACCACGCGAAATTCCACCCGCGGAAAATGAAGGAAGAAGGAGGAAGGAAGAGTTAAAAAGGCCGGACGACGGTGCCGCTTTCTTGATTCTTCCTTCCCGACTCTTACTTCCGGGCCTACTGCGCCCTACGGTCGGCGAGCAGCTTGCGGAGACCTGTGTTCAACTTGTCCTGCTCCGCTTGGTAATCGAGGCGGGCGCGTTCATAGGTCTCTTCTGCGGCCGAGTCGCTCGTCCAAACATCACGGTTGGCCTCGCGCGTCGCCTTGTTCACGGCTCGGTCATGGCTCATGCCGTGACTCTGCAGCTCTTTCGCACGATCATCGATGTCGCTCTGATCGACGCCGTTGTAAACGTAGTTTCGGCCAGGTGTCAGACTGCTGTGATAAACCTGGATCGGATGAGCGCTAACCTGCTGACGCGGGGATCTTTTTGCCGTCGTGCTGCAGCCCGCAAGGGCGGCAGAGGCGAGAATCAGCATCAGGAGGGGTGCCCGTTGCATGGCCTCAAATCAACGTGGGTTGGAATGGGTGTCAATGGCCTGCCTGTTTCGGTCGTGTCCTAATTTGGCGGAAACCCAGCGAATCGTTCTCTTTCTTCTTTCTCGTACTCTTTCCTCCTCCTGAGACGGGGAGAAAGAGGAATGAGAAGGAGAACGAGAAAGAAATCGGCCAAATTAGGACACTACCCCTGTTTCGGATTTTACCGCAGAGGCAGAGAGTCGCGGGGAAATCCTCTGAATGTAGGGGCGTTCCTTGTGGACGCCTTTCGTGGTTCGGAGTCGAACCGGGCGTCCGCGAGGAACGCCCCTACACCCAGCATCGATCTCTGCGCCTCCGTGCCTCTGTGGTGAAATTCCGAGGTTCGTTCCGGTGCGTTTCCCACGCCCCCAAGTCGTTGCTGTCCTTGCGCCTTTTCTGCTCTGGAATTCAGTGGTGACACGTCGCTCCTGACTGTCACCTTGCTTTAGCTCGCTCGTCTTCCTTACGGTCGAGCTGCTCTTAGTTTCGGACCCCCGCCGTTTCATTCCCCCTTTTCCTATGTCTTCGTGCGTTTCCTCGCGTCCTGCTGCCCGACTTCGTTTTGCCCTGTGGTCTCCTTTCGCGGCTTTCCTCCTGGGCGCCGGCACCGCGACGGCCGCGCCGGACCGCAAGGCGACGGCCGCGGCTGATTTCCACCGCACGGTGGAGCCGATGCTCCAGAAGTACTGCTACGACTGCCACGGCGACGGCTCGCACAAGGGCAAGGTGGCCTTCGACGAGCTGAGCGACACGGACCTCACGGCGAAGCCCGAGTTGTGGCTGACGGCGTTGAAGAATGTCCGTGCCGGCCTGATGCCGCCCGACGACGGTCCGCGCCCGACCTCCGAGGAAATCGATGTCTTCGCCAGCTGGATCAAGTCCGAGGCAATGGGCCTCGATGCCAAGGATCCCGATCCGGGCCGGCTGACGATCCGCCGCCTCAACCGCATCGAGTACCACAACACGATCAAGGATTTGATGGGCATCGATTTCAACAGCGAGGCCGAGTTCCCGCCGGACGACACCGGCCACGGCTTCGACAACATTGGCGATGCTCTCAGCGTCTCGCCCATGCTGCTGGAGAAATACCTGCAGTCCGCCGAGCAAATCGCGAACACCGCGGTGCCGAAGGTCTCCGCCGTGCTGCCGACGCGCTCCGCGACCGGTAGGGACTTCCTGAAGGACGACGGCAGCAAGTCGCCCGATCTCCTCTCGGTCGGCAAGCCGGCGCACGTGTCCCACACCTATACCGTCGAGCACACCGAGGATTATCGCGTCCTCGCCGAACTGCAGGTGCGCGGCTCGTTCGATTTCGACCCCAATCACTGCAATCTCATCCTCACCGTCGACGGCGAGACCCGCCACCAAGAGGAAGTGATCTGGAGCGAGTCGAAGACCATCAAGATCGATTTTCCCGCCCACCTGACGGAGGGGAAGCACGTCATCGCCTTCGAGATTCAGCCGCTGGAGCCGATCAAGACGCCGGTGCAGACGCCGTTCGTGCGCGGCGGTGGCGCTGGCGCGGCGGCGGCTGGCAAGGCCGGCGCTCCCGCCGCTCCGGCGGTCGCGGCGGCCACGCCCGCGGCGCCGGCTGGTGCTGCTGGTGCTGCGATTCCCGTGGCGGCAACCGCGACTCCTGCGGCGGCTGCGACGCCCGCCGCCGTGATTGCCGCGGTGGCCGATCCCGCGGCGGCGGCCAATCCGGATGACGCGGCTGTTCCCGCCAATCTCAAGAAGGCGCCGGTCGCGGTTCGCACCGCTGCGCGCCTCGATCTGCGCATCGTGTCGGTCCAGATCAACGGCCCCGCCGCCGAGAAGTTCTGGGTGGCGCCGGAAAATCACGCGCGCTTCTTCCCGCAGGGCGCGGCGCCGGCTTCGCCCGAGGGTCGCGAGGCCTACGCGCGCAATGTTCTGCGCAATTTTGCCACTCGCGCGTTTCGCCGTCCGGTGGACGACGCGAAGCTCGACCAGCTCGTGCAGGTCATGAAGAGCGTCTATCAGCAGCCCGGCAAAACCTTCGAGGACGGCTTCACCAAGGCGGCGATGGTGGTCCTCGCGTCGCCGCGTTTCCTTTACCTGGTTGAGCCGGCGCCCGCTCCGGCCAAGGGCTCGACGGCCACATCGGTGGCGGTGGATGACTACACGCTGGCTTCCCGGCTTTCCTACCTGCTCTGGTCCACGATGCCCGACGATGAGCTGATGCGCGCCGCGGCCTCGGGCGAGCTCCACAAGAACCAGCAGGCTCAGATCGCCCGCATGCTGAAGGATCCGAAGGCGCAGTCCTTCGTGAAGAACTTCACCGGCCAGTGGCTCGAGGTCCGCGATGTCGAGTTCCTGCCGATCAATCCCGTCGCCGTGCTCGGGCTCACCGGCCGCAAGGCCAACGCTCCCGGCGTGGACTTCGACGGGGTGATGCGCCGCGCGATGCGCACGGAGGTCGAGATGGCCTTCGATTACGTGATGCGCGAGGACCGCAGCATCCTCGAGCTGGTCGATGCCAACTACACCTTCCTCAACGACAAGCTCGCCACGCACTACGGCATCACGGGCGTGACCGGCGATTCCTTCCGCCGCGTCGAACTGCCGGCGGACAGTATGCGCGGCGGCATCCTGACCGACGGCGCGGTGCTGGTCGTGACCTCGAATCCCACCCGCACCTCGCCGGTGAAGCGCGGCCTTTTCGTGCTCGATAACATTCTCGGCACGCCGCCGCCCCCGCCCCCGCCGGACATCCCGGCGCTCGAGGAGGCGAAGAAGGGCGTCGACGGCCACGAGCCAACGCTGCGCGAATTGCTTTCTGCCCACCGCTCCAGCCCGCTGTGCAGCTCCTGCCATTCGCGGATGGACCCGCTCGGCCTCGCGTTCGAGAACTTCAACGCGATGGGCATGTGGCGCGACCAGGAAGCCAAGCAGCCGATCCAGGCCGCGGGCGAACTCGCGACCGGCGAGAAATTCGCCAACGTTCGCGAGCTCAAGCATATCATCACCCATGAGCGCCGCTTTGATTACTACCGCTGCCTCACCGAAAAGCTCATGACCTATGCGCTCGGCCGGGGCCTGGAGTATTACGACATGCCCACGGTCGACCAGATCGTCGCCCAGCTCGACAAGGATGGCGGCCGTTTCTCGACCCTGCTCAACGGCATCATCCAGTCCCCCGCCTTCCAGCGCCAGCGCCTCCCCGAGGCCGCGCCTGCCGTCGCCACCACCGCCCAACTTACCTCAACCGATAACTGAAGCTGCCCATGAACCCACCGATTCCCTCCCGCGACGCCGCCATGCAGCGGCATTTCTCCCTCAGCCGCCGCACCTTCTTGAGAGGCGTGGGCGCTGCCATCGCGCTGCCGATGTTCGAGTCGGCGCTCCCGTCGGTGCTCCGGGCCGCGTCCGCCGGCGCCCCGGCTGGTGCGACCACCGCGAGCGGCATGCCGCTGCGCATGGCCTTCGCGTATTTCCCGAACGGCGCGCATCAGGCCAACTGGTGGCCGACGGGCGAGGGCACGGCGTTCGAGCTGGGCAAGACGATGCAGCCGCTCGCTTCGCTGAAGAATTCGCTGCAGGTCGTCGGCGGCCTCAATCACAAGGAAGCGGCCCCCGGCAACGACGGCGCCGGCGACCACGCCCGTGCCAACGCGACGTTCCTCACCGGCGCCCGCGCGCGCAAGACGGACAGCGCCAACATCGAGGTCGGCACCTCGATCGACCAGGTCATCGCCAAGGACGTCGGCCACCTCACGCGCCTGTCGTCGCTCGAGCTCTCCTGCGATTTCGTCCGCAAGTCCGGCCGCTGCGACTCCGGCTACTCCTGCGCCTATCTCTACAACCTGTCCTGGGCCTCGCCCGAGACCCCGGCGGCGCCGGAGCCGAATCCGCGCCTCGTGTTCGAGCGCCTCTTCGGCCAGGGCGCCCCGAGCGAGCGCCGCGCGAATTTCATGGAGCGCCAGGCGACGCAGAAATCGCTCCTCGATTTCGTCCGCGAGGACACCAAGTCGCTCGAGCGTCAGCTCGGCTACAACGATCACCAGAAGCTCGAGGAGTACCTCACCGGCGTCCGCGAGATCGAGCAGCGCATCCAGCGCGCCGAGGGCTTCGGCGAGCTGCCTGATCCGCACGCGGACACGCCGGTTGGCATCCCGTCCGACTACGGCGCGCACATGGACATCATGTACGACCTGCTCGCGATGGCGTTCCAGACCGACTCGACCCGCATCGCGACGCTCCTGCTCGCGGGCGACGGCACCAACCGTGCGTTCCCCGAGATCGGCATCCCCGAGGGGCACCACTACTGCTCCCACCACCGCATGAACCCGGAGCTGATGGACAAGGTGGCGCAGATCGACCTCTACTACATGCAGCACTTCGCCCGCTTCCTTGGCCGGCTCAACGAGATGAAGGACGTCGACGGCAGCTCGATCCTGCAGAACTCGATGGTCGTCTATGGCTGCGGCAACGCCGACGGCAATCGCCACACGCACGACAACCTGCCGGTGATCCTGGCGGGCGGCGGCGGCGGCACCCTGCAGAAGGGGCGCCACGTCGACATGGGCAGCGTGCCGATGTCGAACCTGTTCCTCAGCATGGCCGACCGCATGGGCGTGAAGAGCCTGCAGCGCATCGGCGACTCCTCCGGCCGCCTGACGAACGTCTGAGTTCTCAACTCGGTCGAATTCTCGATCTCACCAACGGCCGCCGTGAGGCGGCCGTTTTTGTTTTATCGGAAATGAGGGTAGGGCGCGTTATCCCTAACGCGCCGGTTTGCCTCTTTCGGTCGCAAAACGCGGATCACGATCAACGGCGCGTTAGGGATAACGCGCCCCACCTCATCCGATCTCTGTGAGCTCTGTGCCTCTGTGTGAGAACGGCTCGATTGGATCGCCCGGCCTCCTCAGTCCGTGATCGCCTGCTCCACCACGTTGTGGAAACCGTACTGAAGCTCCAGGTTGTTGGCCGGCGAGCGCTGCACGAGGAGGATCATGATGAGCTGCTCCTTCGGATCGATGCGGAAGTAGGTGTTGTATGCGCCGCTCCAGCCGAAGGTGCCGGGCGAGCCGATCAGGCCGGCCACGCCGTCGTCTTTCCGCACGGCCACGCCGAGGCCGAAGTACTGGCCGGCGAGGAACGAAAGCGGGATCGGATCGGAGTGCTTGGCCGTCATCAGTTCGATCGTCTTGCGGCTGATCAGACGGTGGCCCTCGAACGTTCCGCCGTTCAGCAGCATCTGGCAGAAACGCACGTAGTCCGACGCGGTCGAGAACAGCCCGCTCGCGGCGGAGAAAATCTTGGGCGAGGTCGGCAGCTGCTGCGCGCGGGTGAGGCCCTTGTCGGGCGCGGCGCTATAGAGCACCGCGAGGCGGGACTGTTTTTCCGTGGGAACGGTGAAGCCGGTGTCGACCATGCCGAGCGGCTGGAAGATGCGGTCACGGAGATAGACATCGAGCGACTGGCCGGAAATCACCTCGATCACGCGACCGATGGCCTCCGTGGAGGCGCCGTATTCCCACTGCGCGCCGGGCTGGAAGTTCAGCGGCACGCTCGCATAAGCCTTCACGCGATCCGCGAGGACGGCGTCCGGGGGCAGCTTGCGGATCGCGTCGGCGAGCAGCGCGCCGGCCGGGCCGCCGGTCGTCGGCATGCCGGAGCGGTGGATGAGCAGATCATGGATCGTGATGCTGCGTTCGGCCGGCACCGTGATGTAGCCGCCGGGAGCGTCGGCCTTCGCCACCGCGACCTTGGGGTTGCGGAACTCCGGCAGGTATTTTTCCACGGGATCGCTCAGGAGCACGCGTTCTTCCTCCAGCAGCATGAGCAGCCCGACCGTGACAATGGGCTTGGTCATCGAGGCGAGGGCGAAGATGTCGTCGGTGTGCATCGCCCGCTTGCTTTCGAAATCGCCGTAGCCCTGCGCCTCGAGGCGCACGATCTTGCCCTGCCGCGCCACGAGCGTGACGGCGCCGGAGATCTTGCCCTCGTTCTGCAGGCGCTCGACGAACGCGCCGACACGCTGGAGCCGCTCGGTCGAGAGGCCCACGGACTCGGGTTTCGCCATGGGTAGCGGCGGAGCGGCGTGGAGGGCGCCGGTGAACAGGCAGGCGGAGAGAAGGAAGGCGAGGGAGCGTTGCATGGAAAAAGGCAGGGTAAGGGTGGGGAGACCGGCCGGAAGCGGACAAGGGATTCGAACGGGTTCCCATGCTGATCTGGGGGATGAGGTGGAGGCAAACCTCTGATCGTTCATCCGAAAGGATGAAGCAGCCGGCATGGGTCCTGAAAGAAAACCATGCAGCATGTCACGTAATACGTGACATGCTGCCGAGGCTCGGTGCGCGATGGTTTTAGAGGGCAGGGCGCATTATCCCTAACGCGCCGGTTCGAGGTGGAACGCGTTGACCCCAACGCGTTGTTCAACCCAGTCCGCGCTTCGACGACTCCACGCTGGCAGCGCCATTCAGCGCGTTGAGGTCAACACGCTCCACCTCGCACGACGGAGTCCAACCGGACGGGCGGGCCGCCCGACCCTACCTTTCGGAACGCGATCGCCTGAACGTGGCGAAGAATTAGGCTCGACCCCTTGCCAGACCGGTCAGGTACACTCTGATTACCCCCGTTCGAACGCGATTCCCCTCCCATCGCGACCCTTTCACCCCCGTTTTCGTCCCCCATGCGAAGAAGCTTTGCGATCTTGGTCGTCGCGCCGTCGGCGCTGATGCTGGGCGTCCTGGCTTGGTTTGATTTCGCGCCAGCCCAGAAGGCACCGCCTCCGACGGCCGCCGCTGATCGCATGCCGCAGTTGCTCGACGCGAAGTTTCACACCAGCGTGCAGCCGTTCCTTCAGGCTTACTGCGTGGAATGCCACGGCGGGACCAAGCCGAAGGCGGAACTGGATCTCTCGACGTACACGACGGTGGAGTCGATCGCGCACGATCCGCGTCGCTGGAATCTGGTGATGGAGCGGCTCAAGGCGGCCGAGATGCCGCCGGACGACGCCGACAAGCAGCCGACCGCGGCGGAGCGGAAGTCGGTCGTCGGCTGGCTCTGGACGATGAACGCCCGCGAAGCCCAGCGGCATGCGGACGATCCCGGTGTGGTGCTGGCGCGACGGCTGAGCAACGCCGAGTACGATCACACGGTTCGCGATCTCACCGGCGTGGACCTCCGGCCCACTCGCGAGTTTCCGGTCGATCCCGCCAACGAAGCGGGCTTCGACAACTCGGGCGAATCGCTCGCGATGTCGCCGGCGCTCGTGAAGAAGTACCTGGTGGCCGCGCAGTTCGTGGCCGACCACCTCGTCTTCCAGCCCGACGGCTTCACGTTCGCGCCGTTCCCGGTGGCGACGGACGAGGATCGGGACAAGTACGTCGTGAAGCGCATCGTCGATTTCTACGGAAAGCAGTCACTCGACTACGCGGACTTTTTCGCCGCGGCGTGGCGGTTCCAGCATCGGGCCGGGCTGGGCCGCGGCTCGGCCACCCTCGAGGATTTTGCGCGCGAGGCGCGGATCAGCCCGAAGTATCTCGGCAAGGTCTGGACGGCGCTCAACGAGAGCGGCCCGGAGGTCGGCCCGATGGCGGCGCTGCAGGCGCGCTGGCGGGCTCTGCCGGCGCCGGTGGACGGCCGCGAGCCCGCGGCGGTTCGCGCGGACTGCGGGCAGCTGCGTGACTTCGTCGTCAAACTGCGGCCGCTCGTGAAGCGCGAGTTCGCGAACCTGGTGCCGAACGACAACATCGTCAGCTCCGGCTCGCAGACCATGGTGCTGTGGAAGGACGAGCAGTATGCGGTCAACCGCATGACCTATCCCGGCAACGCGCTGCAGCTCGACCTGTCGGAGTTCGCCCGCGTTGACCCGCAGATGAAGCCGCCGGCGGATGCTGAGGGCCGACGCAGCTACGAGGCTTCCTTCCAGCGCTTCTGCGCGGTGTTTCCCGACGCCTTCTACGTCTCGGAGCGGCCGCGCATGTTTCTCACCAATCCCAAGGACATCGCGTCCGACCTGCAGGGCCACCGCCTGCTGACGGCGGGATTTCACAGCCAGATGGGCTATTTCCGCGACGACGCGCCGCTCTACCAACTGGTCCTCGACGACGCCGGCCAGCGCGAGCTCGACCGGCTGTGGCGCGACCTCGATTTCGTAGCCGACGTGCCGTTCCGCCAGTTCCGGCAGTTCATCTGGTACGAGCGGACCGAGGCGAAGAACTTCATGATGAGCGAGGAGTTCAACTCCTTCCGGTCGGAGGACGCGGACATGATCTCCGAGGTGAAGCTGAAGCAGCTGGCGGTCGCCTACGAGGCCAAGGCGAGCAAGCAGGGCATCTCCGGCACCGCACTGCAGGCGGTGCGGGATTACTTCGTCAACATGAACGCCACCATCCGCTCCCTCGAGCAGGCGAAGCGGGCGGCCGAACCGGCGCAACTGGAGGCGCTGGTGGATTTCGCGACGCGGGCCTATCGGCGTCCGCTGACATCGGCGGAGCGGGAGGACCTGCTCGCGTTTTACCGTTCGCTGCGCGCGCAGAAGCTCGGCCACGAGGAAGCGCTCCACGACGCGGCGGTGAGCGTGCTGATGGCGCCGGCGTTCTCGTTTCGTGTGACGCTGCCCAACGTCGCGCAAGAGGGCGGAGCGGAAGTGCAGCCGCTGTCGGATTACGAGCTGGCGAGTCGCCTCAGCTATTTCCTCTGGGCGAGCATGCCGGACCAGGAACTGCTCCGGCACGCCGCAGCCGGCGATCTGCACCAGCCGGCGGTGCTGGCGGCGCAGGCGCGGCGGATGATGCAGGATGAACGCATCGGTGGCCTCGCGACGGAGTTTGGCGGCAACTGGCTCGATGTCCGCCGCTTCGAGGAGCACAACGCCGTCGATCGCGACCGTTTTCCCCAGTTCACCAACGAGCTCCGGACCGCGATGTTCGAGGAACCGATGCATTTCTTCACGGATCTCGTCCGCCGCAACGGCTCGGTACTCGATTTCATCGACGGCGACTACACGTTCGTGAATCCGGTGCTGGCGGCGCACTACGGCATGCCGATGCCGAAAACCGCGATCGGCACCGATGGCTGGGCGAGGGTGGACGAAGCGCACCGTTACGAGCGCGGCGGACTGCTGCCGATGGCGGTGTTCCTCACGCAGAACGCCCCCGGCCTCCGCACGAGCCCGGTGAAGCGCGGCCACTGGTTCGTCACCCGCGTGCTTGGTGAACATATTCCCGCGCCGCCGCCGAATGTCCCGGCGATCCCGACCGACGAGACCAAGCTCGGCAACCTCACGCTGCGGGAGACGCTCGCGCGCCATCGCGAGGACAAGACCTGCGCGAGCTGCCACGCCAAGTTCGATTCCTTCGGTCTCGTGTTCGAAGGCTTTGGCCCGATCGGCGACGTGCGGACGAAGGACCTCGCGGGTCGGCCGGTGGAGACCTCCGCGATGTTTCCCGACGGCAGCGAGGGCAGCGGCCTGGCCGGGCTGAGGACCTATTTCCACGCCCGCGTGCAGGGCGAATTTCTCGACAATCTCGACCGAAAACTGATGGTGTATGCCCTGGGCCGCAGCCTCCAGCCCTCGGACGATTTCGCCCTCGCCGCCATGCAACAGAAACTCTCGGCCAACGGTTATCGCTTCGGCGACATCGTCGAGAGCATCGTCACCAGCCACCAGTTCCTGACGAAGCGCGCCGGCCGGCAACACGACGCGGTGGCGGCGCAGGTCTCCACGAACCCCTGATGCTTTCCCCGGTCTTTTTCCTCTTTCCCGCGATGAAACCTGTCGCCTCCTAGTTTAGTCCTTATCCGACAATCTTTCTCCTTCTCTTTCTTCTTCCTCTTCCTCGATCACTTTCGGAGGAGAAAGAGAATGAGAAAGAAGAAGGAGAACGATTACTTCTCTCCCCAAGCTAGCGCACTTTTCCCGTCTTGGTTTAGCCGCCCCATCTCACCCCGAAAATCGGAACCCCCATGAGCAACCCCACCTCCGGAACCCGTTATCAGATTTCCCGTCGCCGCTTCCTGCACGGAGCCGGTGTGATGATGGCGCTGCCCTGGCTCGAATCGATCCCGGTCTGGGGCGCGGAGACGATGAAGCCGGACGGCATGCCGGCGGCGGTGCCGAAGCGGCTCGCGGTCCTCTTCATGGCCAATGGCGTCAATCCGAACCAGTGGTGGGCCAAGGGCGGCGGCACCGAGCCGATGGAGCTCGGGCCGAGCCTCGCGCCGCTCGAGAAGGTGAAGGGCCAGCTCAACTACATCTCCGGCCTGTACAACAAGGCGGCGACGGGCGTCGGCATTCACCCGGGCATGACCGGGAATCTCCTCTCCGGCGCGCCGCTGACCAAGGGCGCGGAACTCCACGGCGGCGTCAGCATGGACCAGGTGCTCGCCAGCCGCATCGGCGACCAGACGGTCCAGCCGAGCCTCGTGCTGGGCTGCGAGCAGCCGGTCACAGGTTACCACGAGACCAATTTCTCGATGGCGTACAGTTCCCACATCTCGTGGGAGAACGCCACGTCGCCGGTGCCGATGGAGGTGTATCCCTCGCTCGCATTCGACAGCCTGCTGGAAAACCGCGGCAGCATGCGCAACCAGAGCGTGCTCGACCGCGTGATGGACCAGGCAGCCTCGCTGTCCCGGCAGGTCAGCTCCACGGACAAGGCGAAACTCGACGAATATCTCACGAGCGTGCGCGAGGTGGAAAAGCGCGCCCAGAATATGCGCGCGGCGAAGGAAAAGGCCGATGAAAAGGCGAAGGGCCGCAGCGAGCCGGCGTTCGCGATGGCGCGACCGGACAACGGCCTGCCTGAGGACATCCGCGAGCACATGCGCCTGATGTGCGACATCCTCGCGCTGGCGTTCCAGACGGACAAGACCCGCATCGCCACACTGCTCCTCTGCCGCGACATCTCGGGCCTGTTCTATCCGTTCCTCAACGTGAAGCTGGCCCACCTGAAGGTCGGCCAGTGGCGCAACCTCACCGAGGCGGAGCTGAAGGGGCTGTTGCCCGGGCGCACGCAGTGGTGAATCGCCGCCGGATGCCACGCTTCAACAGCCGTCATTCCCGCGAAAGCGGGATGCGCTTTGTCAACAGCGAAGCTGGTGATCCATCTTCCACCGTGCCGAAACGTCAAGATGGATTCCCGCCTTCGCGGGAATGACGGCAAAAAGGCGGTAGCCACCCGTCGCCATGCCGCGCTATGCCGCGCTATGCCGCCGGCAGCGTCTGCAGATCCCAGCGCGGGCGCACCTGGATGGTGTCATCCTGGTGCTGGCCG
>CALFNJ010000090.1 GCA_937902865.1 uncultured Opitutaceae bacterium | reverse complement strand
GTTTATACCGCGGATCCGCGCGTGGTGAAGGACGCGAAGAAGCTCCAGGAAATCAGCTACGACGAGATGCTCGAGCTCGCCTCGCTCGGGTCGAAGGTGATGCAGACGCGCTCGGTCGAGTTCGCTGCCAAATACAATGTCGTTTTCGAAGTTCGCTCCTCCTTTAACAACAACCCAGGAACCATCGTGAAACAGGAAGTCGCCTACATGGAAAAGGTCGTCGTGCGCGGCGTCGCCGTCGACAAGGACCAGGCCAAGGTCGTCATCAGCAACATCGCGGACAAGCCGGGCACGGCCGCCAAGGTGTTCAAGGCGCTCGCCACCGCGGCCATCAACGTCGACATGATCGTGCAGAACGTTGGCCACGGCGGCAAAGCCAACCTCACGTTCACCGTTCCGCTCAGCGAAAAGGAAAAGGTCGTGAAGACGCTCGCACCCGCGCTCAAGGAAGTCGGCGGCGAGGCGTCGATCGATGAGGCCATCGCCAAGCTCTCTGTCGTCGGCGTCGGCATGCGCACGCACAGCGGTGTGGCCGCGACCCTCTTCGAAGCGCTCGCGAAGGCCGGCGTGAACCTCGAATTGATCAGCACGTCGGAAATCAAACTCTCCGTCGTGATCGCGAAGGACAAAGCCGACGAGGCCGCCCGCGTCGCGCACCAGGCCTTCGATCTGGACAAGATCTGAGGTTGTTAAGCGCGAAGACGCGAAGGCGCGAAGGTCGGAAACCCGTCTGACGTGATCGTTCTTTGCGCCTTCGCGTCTTTGTGCTTAACGCCTGAAGCTGGTTTCGCCGGAGCGTCGTAACTCTTCATGAAATTCCTCTCCACTCGCGGACAGACCCAGCCGCTCGGCTTTTCCGATGCCGTGGCCACCGGCCTGGCGCCGGATGGCGGCCTGTTCCTGCCGGAGAAGCTGCCTGACCTGAGCGGGGATCTGGCGCGGTTTGAGAAGATGAGCTACCCGGAGCTGTGCTTCGAGTTCCTGCGCGTGTTCGCGACCGACATTCCGCCCGACGAGCTGCGCGCGATCGTCAACGCCAGCTACACGCGCTTCTCCGATCCGGCGATCGCGCCGCTGCGGCGCCTGGGGCCGAAGCTGCACGTGCTGGAGCTGTTTCACGGGCCGACCCTCGCGTTTAAGGATTTCGCGCTCCAGCTGCTGGGCAATCTCTACGAACGCCAGTGCCGCGTCCGCGCCGAATCGATCAACGTGCTCGGCGCGACTTCGGGTGACACCGGCGCCGCCGCAATCCACGGCCTGCTCGGCAAGCCGCGCACCGCGATCTTCATTCTTTATCCCGATGGCCGCGTCTCACCGCTCCAGGAACGCCAGATGACCTGCACCGGCGCCGCGAATGTCTTCGCGCTGGCGGTGGACGGTACCTTCGACGACGCCCAGAACGCCCTGAAGGACGTGTTCGGCGATCAGGCTTTTCGCACGAAGCATCGGCTCTCGGCGGTCAATTCCATCAATCTGGCCCGCATCCTCGCGCAGTGCATCTATTATCTCTATGCTTGGCTGCGCTTGCCGGCGGCGGAGCGGGGGAACGTCGAGTTCGTGGTGCCCACGGGCAATTTCGGCAACGTGCTCGCGGGCTGGATGCTCCAGAAAATGGGCGTGCCGATCGGCGGGTTCAAGGTGGCCACCAACCAGAACGACATCCTCTACCGGATGTTCACGACCGGTGAGTATCGCGTCGGCGCCGTGCATCCGAGCCTGGCGCCCTCGATGGACATCCAGGTCGCGTCGAACTTCGAGCGCTTCATCTATTACTCGGTCGGCCGCGACCCGGCGAAGGTCCGCGAGGTCATGCAGACCTTCAAGACGACCGGAGCCTACCGCTTCTCGAATTTCGACCGCGACACCTTCACCGCCTCGCACTGCACTGACGCGGAGATCCCGGGCATCATCCAACGCGTCTATCGCGAGCACCGCTACGTGGTCGATCCGCACACCGCCTGCGGTTTCAAGGAGCTGGATCCCTCCCGCACGAGCGTGGTGCTGTCGACCGCGAGCCCGGCGAAATTCCCCGACACGATCAAGGCCGCGATCGGCCTCGAGCCGACGCATCCCAGCCTCGAGGCGCTGAAGTCGCTTCCGATTGTGAAGCATCGCATCAAGGCTGACCCCGCGGCCATCCAGGCCTTCATCGCCAGCCACGCCTGAGGTTTCGGATTTTTTATCTGGAACTCAGGAAATCAGGAGTCGCTCGGCAATCCGGTTTCGCACGGAGACACGGAGGACACAGAGGTCCGAATGTAGGGGCGTCCCTTGGGACGCCCGTTCGTGTCGCGATGCCGAACCGTGCGTTTCAAGGGATACTCCTGAACCGGACCATTTTTTCCGTGAGCTTCGAGCCTCTGTGCGAAATCGGATCGATCGTCTCGCAACGCGAATGAGCGTCCGTAAAAGTACGCTCATGCATCAGATCTCCGTGCCCTCGATGTCTCTGCGTGAAACCGGATTGATCCGATTCCTGATTTCCTGAGTTCCAGATAAAACCTTGCCGGAAATGAGAGTGGACATCCGCGCAAACTTCGTTTCCTTCCGAAGTCTCATGTCTTCGTTCTCGGCCATCGCTCCGGCGATTATTAGCATTATCAGCGAGCCCCAGCCCGGGTCCGGAGACTCGGCGTAAGCGCACTGCGCACGCCGCCACCACCGAAGACCCCGGGCCAAAAACCCGGGGTTTTGTTTTTTTACCGTCCTTCGCCTCACCATTTCACTTTTCCCTTAGCCATCATGAAAACATCCGCTCAGACCGCCTTGAAAGTCTATGACACCACGCTCCGCGACGGAACGCAGGGTGAGGGCATTTCGTTTTCCGTGACGGACAAGCTCCGGATCGCGGAAAAGCTCGCTCAGTTGGGGCTGTACTACATCGAGGGCGGCTTCGCGGGCTCCAATCCCCGCGACATCACGTTTTTCCAGGAGGCGAAAAACCTGAAGCTCAAGCACGCCCGCCTCGCCGCGTTCGGCTCGACCCGCCGCGCCGGCAGCAAGGCATCCGAGGATCCGCAACTGCGCACGCTTTTGGACAGCGGCATGCCGGTGACGACGATCGTCGGCAAGACGTGGACGCTCCATGTCACCGAGATCCTGCGCACCACGCTGGAGGAAAATTGCGCGATGATCGAAGACTCCGCGCGCTACCTGGTCTCCCAGGGCCGCGAGGTCATCTACGACGCGGAGCATTTCTTCGACGGCTACAAATCCGATCCCGACTACGCGCTGCGCACGCTGGCGGCGGCACTCAAAGGCGGGGCGGCGAACCTGACCCTGTGCGACACCAACGGCGGCACGCTGGTGGATGACTTCAAGGCGATCGTTGCCCGCGTCGTGAAGGAATTCGGCCCGGAGCGGGTGGGGCTGCACTGCCACAACGACAGCGGTCTCGGCGTGGCGCTCTCGCTCGCCGGCGTCGCGGCCGGTGCGACGCTCGTGCAGGGCACGGTCAACGGCTACGGCGAACGCGTCGGCAACGCCAACATGACCACGATCCTGCCCAATCTGCTCCTGAAGATGGGCTGCACCGCGCACTGCGCGCCGAACCTCGCGCAGATCCGCGATCTGTCCCTGTTCTTCGACGAGCTCGCCAACCTGCGTCCCGATCCGAAGGCGCCGTTCGTCGGCCAGTCGGCCTTCGCGCACAAGGGCGGCCTGCATGCCAACGCGGCCCAGAAGGTCGCGCGCAGCTATGAGCACATCGATCCCGCGCTGGTCGGCAACCGCACCCGCGTGCTGGTCTCCGACATGGCCGGCCGCAGCAGCCTCGCCCTCAAGGCGAAGGAAATGGGCCTCGAGCTCGACGAGAAGCGTCCCGAGATGAAGGGCCTGATCGAGGAGCTGAAGGAGCGCGAATTCCGCGGCTACGAATACGAGGCCGCGGATGCGTCCTTCAAGCTGCTCGTCGCCCGGTCGCTCGGACAGAACCAGACCTTTTTCGAGGTCGAGAGCTACCGCGTGATGGTCGAACGCCACGGCCAGGAGCTCTGGGCCGAGGCCACGGTGAAGCTGAAGATCAACGGCGAGTCCGTGCACACGGTCGCGGAGTCCAGCGGTCCCGTTGGCGCGCTCGACCAGGCGCTGCGCCGGGCGTTGGAGAAAACCTATCCGCAGCTCCGCGACATGACCCTGCGCGACTTCAAGGTCCGCATCCTCGACAGCGCTTCCGGCGCCGGCGCCCGCACGCGGGTGCTGATCGAGAGCGGCGACGGCAAATCGATCTGGGGCACGGTTGGCGTCAGCGACAACATCATCGACGCCAGCTGGGAAGCCCTGCGCGAATCCGTCGAATACAAACTCAGCCGCTCGGTGAGCGGCTGAGTTTTGATGGCGGAGTTCGGATTACGGACTGCGGATTGGCCGATCGGGGACGGTCCGCAGTGGCGATCATAGATAGATCGGAAGGTAGGGACGGGCGGCCCGCCCGTCCGGGTTCGAGGTGGAGCGCGTTGCCCCCAACGCGCTGTTTGGCTCCGTCGGCGGCTTTTCGCGGATGGAGGTTTCAACGCGTTGGGGTCAACGCGTTCCACCTCGGAGGACCGCGCTGTCGAACGTCGAACCCGGACGGGCAGGCTGCCCGTCCCTACCTTTCGATCCGTTCACCACCAAGGTACGAAAGCACGAAGGTCGACAAACAAGCCACAGCGGTGGCTCTCGCGTGAAAGCGTCTTCCAAGGCCTCCCTGGGAATGCTCATCCGAGCCATTCCAGATACCCCGCGCCCGGAAACCCACCTGTCCCCCGTCTCCGGTCTATCGTCCGCTGAAACTGGTGGTAGGACCTGGATTCGAACCAGGGAAGGCGTAAGCCAGCAGATTTACAGTCTGCCCTCGTTGGCCACTTGAGTATCCTACCAAAAGAGGAACGCGGAAATTCACGAGTCGCCTCGCTGAGTTCAAGGCTTTTTTCACTCCTTGCCTGTGCCGGGTCAGACGCCACGTTTTTGACCGGCGCCGGCGCTGAAAAATCATGCAGTCTCTCCTCGATCATCCGCTGGTCGGACACCTGCTCACGGTGGGCGGCTTCGTGCTGGCGCTGTTCGCGATCGCCAGGATCATCAGCGAGAAGCGGCAGCCGAGCAACACGCTGGCTTGGCTGCTCGCGATCATCCTGATCCCGTACGTCGGGGTGCCGCTCTATCTGGTCCTCGGCGGCCGGAAGCTCCGACGCCTGCTGGCGCGCAAGCTGCCGTTCCGGCCGACGCTGCCCGGGCCGGCCAACGCCACGGGGGCGCCGCCGTCCAGCGCGGCCGCTTCGCCGACCGCCCAGACCGCGATCGCCGGCGGCGCGAGTCCGCCGATCGGCGGCAATTCCCTGCGCCTGCTCACGAATGGAGAGGACGCCTACCGCGCGCTCGAGCACCACATCACCA
>CALFNJ010000089.1 GCA_937902865.1 uncultured Opitutaceae bacterium | reverse complement strand
GCACCAACACCGCCAGGAAAAGTCCGCCCGCCACCAGCGGGTTTCGCAGCCGCGACTTGGACTTGGGTTTGTCCACATCGCGATGCTGGCCACCGTGCGCGTGCTCGGCATGTCCGTGCCTGCGCTCATCACCGTGACCGCCGCCGTGACTCGCGGCCTCCCGTCCGTGGGAGCTCTGAGCCGAATGCGAGGCGTGATGTCCATGGTGCCGTTCACCGTGTCCACGCTCGTCGCCGCTGTCTGAGCGTGCCGGATGGGAAGCGGGAGAGGATTCTCTCCGCGACCGGGCATGGTTTCCGCCCGTGTGCTCTGGAGCTGAGTGGATTTTGTCGTTTTCGCTCAAGGGACAAAGAGGATCTGGAAACCGCTTTGGCGGATGCCGCAGAAGTGCCACGCACGGACAGCGTCGCGACCGTTCGGTTCAACAACTCGCGAGAAGCACGACCTTTACCGGCGGTGCGCGCGGGACTTCCTCCGATGCGTGAAACCGTGTCGGTCGGCGCGGCAGCCGCTTTCTTTCCGCTCACGCGGGGATAATTTCACAGCCGTCACGATGGTCACATTTCCCCGTTTCACCCCACCCACTCCGCGCGAAAGCGGAAAAAATCTCCCTCGCGCGCGCCTGCTGATCGCAGGTACCGGCAACATTTTTCTCGGTGACGACGGCTTTGGCGTGGAGGTTGCCGAGGCGCTGGCCGGCGAAACATTTTCACCCCGTGTCGTTGTCCGTGATTTCGGAATTCGCCGTCACGATCTTGCCTTCGCCCTGACCGACAGCCTCGACGCCGCCATCTTGCTCGAGGCCACTCCGCGTCACGAGAGGCCGGGCACGCTGACGCTGCTCGAACTCGCGCAGCCTTTTCCTGATCCAGCCGTGCCCGAATGGCAAAATCACCGCCTCGATCCAGGCGCCGTGCTGAAGCTGGCCGCCACTTTCGGCACACTGCCACCGCTGCTGTTCCTGGTGGGGTGCGAACCCGCCACGTTGGGCGACGAAGCCGGCGCCATCGGCCTGAGTCCCGCTGTCCGTGCCGCGGTGCCTCGCGCGATGGAAATCATCCGTCACCTCGTTTCAAGACTCACTTGCTCCCCTTTGCCTCATCCTGGCCCGCGATTCGCCACCGCTCCGGACCACGAGCCGCGTCCCTGGCGACCCTGAACGCTCGGGCATGCGTCTGCTCCGGAGAATAGCGCTACGGCGAACCAGGGCGCCGGACTCCCATTGAAACGTGGCAAACACGGTCGGGTCACGTAAGGCCACCACGACAGCGCAAAGAGCAGAGAGAGGTATCTCCCGCGGCCCGCACGCGCGGTAACGGTTCCCCTCAGGCCTGCGGGCATCCGCCCCCGGAAGCGGCGGCTGTCTGCAGACGCAGTGCGGCTTCGGCCGCCTGCTTGGCGTGCGCTTGCGTGGGCTCCGTTCCTCCATCGATGATGAAGTCATCCGGTCCCACGAGGATCCAGCGCCAGGCATCCGGATGCTCCTGCTCCACCAGTGCCACAGCGCCGAACGTGGAATCCGACATCACCTCCAGGCTCGCCAGCGAAAAAAGGCAGAAATGCGCCGCAATGGCTGCTTCCGCATCGGAAGGGAGCGAATGGAAAGGCTGCCAGGGGAGAAGGGTTGAGGGCATGGCGGTAACGGCAACGGCCACCGACCCTCCGTCGGATGAAAAGTTCAAGGGTCGCCAATCGCTCGATCTCATCGGACTCCTGGTCCGTTTCTCCGCCTTTCCCGCAAACCCGGGTCTTCGAACCCCACAAAAGAAAAACCCACCCCCCTTGCGGGGGGTGGGATGTATTTCTTATTTATTCAACTTAGCGGTCTTCGTCCTGTAGTCAGCCACGGCGATAAACAGCACGCCGAGGATGCTCCAGACCGTTACCACGAGGTTGAAGGCAGTCGTCATATTCATGGCGGCTAGTCCTTTCTATCTCTTGGGCCTCGCTCCCGTAGGAAGCTCGGCATTTCAATGAACTAGGAATGACCCTAGTGCATCGACCACGGTGGGGACTATTGGGCGGATGTCAAACGAAACGCTGCGACAAGAATTTCATAATCCATTATCAAACAGATCCTAACAATTCCCCTATTTTCAGGGGAATTAAAACCAAGCGATCGGCTAGCCGCTGATTGCCAATAACTAGCGAATACCCTCAGAGGAGGCGCATCAGCGCCAAACAAAAGGCCGAACGGCGTCGCGCCGTTCGGCCCACAAAATTCGTTGATCGGGTGAGGATTACTTCGCCAGTTCTCCCGCCTTGAAGAAGCGGGCGAGTTCGATCTTCGCATTCTCGTCACTATCAGAGGCATGCACGACATTCACCATCATGTCCGTGCCAAAGTCGCCGCGGATCGTCCCCTTCGGCGCCTTTTTGGAATCGGTCGGCCCGAGCAGGTCGCGCACGCGCGCCACGATGTTCTCCCCTTCCAGCGCCAACACGATCACCGGACGCGAGCTCATGAACTGCTCGATCTCGGGATAGAAGGGCTTGCTGGCGACATGAGCATAGTGCTCGCGCAGCACCTCGGGCGTGAGCTGCTGCAGTTTGCACCCAACGATGCTGAACCCCGCGGTCTCGAAACGCTTGATGACATCGCCTACGTGTTTCTGCGCGATGCAGTCCGGCTTCAGAATGATCAATGTTCTCGGCATAAAAGTGCTCCAACATACTCCGATGCGCGGATATGGAAAGCCCGATTTTCACGAGTCCGTGACGCGGAAAGCGCCAGCGTAAGTGGGGCGCGTTAGGATAACGCGCCCTACCCCTGCTGTTGGCGCATCGCTTTCCACGCCGCCAGCGCGGCCACGCGCGCCTCGGCGTGATCCACGATGGGGCGCGGATAGGTCTGGCCGAGCTCGACTCCCGCAGCGCTCAGTTCTTCCGGAGGCGCCTCCCAGGGCGCGTGGATCCATTTCGTCGGCAGGCGGGCAAGTTCGGGTACCCACTGGCGGACATAATCACCCTGGGGATCGAATTTCCGCCCCTGCAGCACGGGCGCGAAGATCCGGAAATAAGGCGCCGCATCCGCCCCGCAGCCCGCGCTCCACTGCCAGCCGAGCGTGTTGTTGGCCAGATCCGCATCGACCAGCGTGTCCCAGAACCAGGCCGCGCCCGAGTTCCACGGCAGCCGCAGATGTTTCACGAGGAACGAGGCGACGATCATTCGCACGCGATTGTGCATCCAGCCCGTACGCCAGAGCTGCCGCATGCCGGCGTCCACGATCGGATAGCCGGTGCCGCCGCGCTGCCAGGCCCGCAACGCCGCGTGCTGCGGATCCTTCGCCCAGGGAAATCGGAGAAACTCTTCGCGACGCGGCCGCTCCGGCGTCTCGGGAAAATGAAAGAGCTGGTGATGCGCGAACTCCCGCCAGCCCAGCTCCGCGAGGAACACCCGCGCTCCGTTGCTCGGCGGAAAAATCCCCGTCGGCCGCGATCGCGCCGCCACCGCCGCCCAGATCTGCCGGGGTCCGATCTCGCCGAAATGCAGCGACGCCGAAAGCCGGGATGAGCCGTCACAACCCGGGAGGTTGCGTTGCTTGGCGTAGTCATCGAGCGATCGCCGCAAAAACGTTTTCAGCCGGGCCTGCGCGCCCGCTTCTCCCGGCTGCCACGCCGCCCGCAATCCCGCGTCCCAGTTCACGCGCGGCAACAGCCCTAGTTCCGGCAACGCCGCCGAAGCCGGCTGACGCTTCGGCCTCGGCCATTTGCCCTTCAGACTGAATCGCGACGGTTTCGCCACCGGCTGCGCCAGGCCGTGCCGCCAGAAAGGCGTGAAGACCTGGAACGGCTTCCCTTCCCGGTTGGCGATTTCGTGCGGCTCGAAAAGCAGCGCACTGTTGAAGGTCTTCACTTCGATGCCGGCCCCCGTCAGCGCCGTTGCGATGCGCGCATCCCGCGCCACGACCGCCGGCTCGTAGCGCCGATTCCAGTAAACCGCGGACGCGCCCGTTTCCCCGAGCCATCGCTTCAATGCCGTCGCGGAATCACCTTTCGCCAGGAGCAGTCGCGCGCCTCGTTTTCGCAGCGAAGCGTCGAGCGCCGCCAGTGACGCATGCAGCCACCAGCGCGACGCCCCACCCGCCCGCCAACGCCCTTCGCCGGCATCATCGAGAATATAGACGGGCAGCACCGGCGTGCCGCGTGCGAGCGCCGCGTCCAGCGCCGGATTGTCCGCGAGCCGCAAATCCTGGCGAAACCACAGGATCACCGGCGATGACCGGCTGAGATCGGAGTTAGGAACGCGCGGCCCGTCCGTCCGAGATCGAGGGTTGGCGGAGTCGGAGCGAACGGGCAGCCCGCTTGTCCCTAGCCTCCTGCGCGTCTTCTTCAAAGCGAGTCGCGGTACAGGTCCTCGTACGCGCGCGCGGCCTGGCCCCAGCTGAAGTCCTTCTGCATCGCACGCTGTTGCACCGCCGCCAGCCGGGCCTTGTCGGCGAAAAGCCGCAGCGCCCGCTCGAGGCCGTCACGCAATCCGGCCGTCGTCGCGGGAAACGTGAGGCCCGTCCCGGCCTCCAGCTGCTCGTCCGCATCGGTCACGGTGTCCACCAGGCCACCCACTTTGCTCGCGAGCGGGATCGTGCCGTAAACCTGCGAATACATCTGATTCAGCCCGCACGGTTCGAAGCGCGAGGGCATGAGGAAGAAGTCGGCGCCAGCTTCGATGAGATGGCTCATTGGCTCGTCGAGCTTGGAACTGAGGCTGATCCGATCCGGCGCGGCCGCCACGAGTTCGCGGAGGGCGTTCTCGTACCGCTGCTCGCCGGCGCCGAGAATGATGAGCCGGCAATTTTCCGTGAGGAAGAACGACCGGTTCAGATCGGAAGAG
>CALFNJ010000088.1 GCA_937902865.1 uncultured Opitutaceae bacterium | reverse complement strand
TGCGCTCGCGCACCCACTCGCGGGCGTCGCGGTCCTGGATGTGCATGTACTCGACGCCGATGTGGCCGCAGTAGGTGGTGCGCAGATGCTCGATCAGCGCGGAGAGCTTCATCTGGCCGCCCTGCTTGTAGTGGCCGACCTCGAACGACTCGTTGAGGTCGTGCTCGGTCAGGCCAAAGGCGGAAATGGCGAGATGGGGATCGGCCGCCGGCGGATCGCTGAGCGGATCGAGGTGCGCCTGAAGGTGACCGTGGGAACGGTAAGCGTTGATGAGGCGGTGAACCTGGAGCTGCTTGAACGAATCGAGGATCGCGACTCCGGCGTTCGCGGCCGTCTCACCGACGGCGCCGGCGGTGAGAGGCGTGGTGCCGTTGCTGCCGAGCGTGAAGCCCTGGAAAAAGGCGCGCCAGGTCGGATCGACCGAGTCGGGATTATCGAGCCACGAGCGGTACGCGGCCTCGATGACGTCGGCGTTGGCGCCGGTCGGGAAAGTCATGGAATTCATGCAGAAAAGAAAACGAAGGGGGCGTCAGGCGGGCAGACCAGGAGGTGGTTGCAGCCTGACGCAGCGGAGGGTTTCGAGGGACCAAGACAGCATGGGAATTTCAGTGACGCAAGTCACCCGTATCTGGCCTCGGAGATTGCAATCGGGCTTAAGCTGGGTAACAGCGGAATAAGTTTTTACCGATCCCTCGCCGAATCATGGAACCCTTGATCAAAGAAGCCCTTGCCGCGCTGCTGGATGGCATCAAACGGTCGGACGGCCAGGTGATTGCGACCGAAATGGCCCGCCTGGACGACCTGCTCGAACGCGGCCGGGCGGGGCTGCATCCCCAGCTTGCCCATTTCCTTGAACGACGGAGCTATGCCAAAGCCCTGATGTTCCTGGGCGGGGAGTCGGACATCCCGGTGGGAGCCTGTGGCGGGCGTCCGGCGAAAGGCTGAGCCGTGGCGGACAACGGCAAGATTTCGACGGAAGGCGGCCAAAATCTCGGGCAGAACCCGTTTGGAGCCCTGAGTGCGGCCGGTTTACCTGCGGCACCGATCAATCCGCCATCGGCTGCGGTCGGAACGGGAGCGGCCAAAAAGGCTGCTCCGGAGAAAAACCGCGGCCGGGTCGACGTGCGGCGCGAGACGGGCAATCGCGGCGGCAAGACCGTGACATTGGTCACAGGATTTATCGGCATCGGCCTGCCGGAAAAAGAGCAGCTCGCGAAAAAGATGCGCGCGGCGTGCGGCTGCGGCGGGACCGTGAAGGACGGGCAGATCGAGATCCAGGGCGACCAGCGTGAACCGGTGGCGCGGATTCTCACCGAGGCGGGATTCCGGCCGGTGTTCGCGGGTGGGTAATCAGCTGCCAAACCGTGGGAATCTCGCACAGAGGCGTGGAGACGCAGAGAAGGATTTGAAAGGTTATCGTCGTGACCGCGCGTCGAGATTTTTTGTGAGGAAACCGGCCTGAGGTTTTTTCGATGATCTACAAATTGGAGCGCTGGGCATGGTGGGGTGGCGCGGCGCTCGCGGGAATCGCGGGGATCGTCAACGCCGTCGGACTGAAAAGCTACGCGCACCAGGCGGTGACCCACGTGACGGGCACCACCTCCCTGTTTGCGCTCGCGGTGGCGCATGGCGACACCGCGACGTGGATGACTCTAGGCACGGTGCTGGCGGCGTTCTTCGCCGGCGCGACGCTCAGCGGATGGATCATTCCCAATGATGCGTTGAAGCTCGGCCGGAGCTATGGCGCGGCGTTGCTGGTGGAAAGTGCGCTGCTCTTCACGGCGTCCGTGCTGATGCATTCGGACGTGCGGCTCGGCAGCTATTTCGCCTCCGCGGCGTGCGGTCTGCAGAACGCGATGGCCAGCACCTACAGCGGAGCGGTGCTGCGCACGACCCATCTCTCGGGCATGTTCACCGACTGCGGGGCGGCGATCGGGCACTGGTTCCGCCGTGCGCCCGTCGCTTGGATCCGAGTCCGCCTCTACGCGCTGCTCATTGCGGCGTTTGCGGCGGGAGGCATCGCCGGAAGCCTGCTGTTCGACGTCTACGGTCCTGCCACGCTGTTCATTCCGGCGGCGCTTACGGGAGTAGCCGGGCTCGGCTATATGGCCTACATTCACTGGCGGCGGGACTTGGAGGCGGTGAAATAGCGGCGCGCGTCGATCTCGATCTGTTTCGCGCGGAGACGCGGAAACGCAGAGGCCGAAAGGTTCGGAGGTTTGATGCAGGGGTGTCCCTTGGGACGACCGGGTTCCCGGTTGGCGGAGCGAACGGGCGTCCCAAGGGACGCCCCTACCTGCGATCTCTGCGAACTTCGCGTTTCCGTGCGAGATTCCGAGAGTAGGCTAGGTCTTCGACCTGGCCGGGCGGGTCTGAGACCCGCCCGGCTTATTTACTACGCCGCGAGGCCGGCGGTGAGGGCGAGGGCGCTTTTGGCGCGGTTCAGGATGTAGAGGTGGTAGCCCGGAGCGCCGCGGGCGATCAGGTCACGGATCTGGGCAAGGGCCCAGTCGATGCCGACGGTTTCCATGACCTCGGGCTGCTCGCCGGCGGCCTCGAGGCGCTTCACGAGCTTGGCCGGGAGGGAGGCACCGCACATCAGGGTGAAGCGCTGGATCTGCTTCAGCGACAGCACGGGCATGATGCCGGGGACGATCGGCACGGAGATGCCGGCGGCGCGGCACTTGTCCACGAAGCGATAGTAAACGTCGTTGTCGAAAAAGAGCTGCGTGGTGACGAACGCCGCGCGGTCGTCGGGGGCCGACGGCGACTGAAACGCGA
>CALFNJ010000087.1 GCA_937902865.1 uncultured Opitutaceae bacterium | reverse complement strand
TGAATTCACCGGCAGGTGCTCGATCAGGCGCGCGAATTCCTCGGGCTCGAGGTCGTCGATCAGGACGTAGGGCAGCAGCAGCTGATGGGAGAAATGCTCGGCGAGGTCCTTGCGGTCGATTTTCTCGTCCCGGCCGAGAATGTGGTTCACTTGGTCGAGGTAGCGCTGCGCGACGGTCGTGCGCGCGAGTTGAGCCATGTCGCTGTCGGTGATCAGATCCTTGTCGCCGTTGTCGCGGTAGTTGTTGCGGATCTGGTAGTACTCGCGGCGCATCTCCGACTGGAGCTCGTCGAGATAGAGCACGATCGAGAGGCGCTGGCCGTTGCCGACGAGGACGCGCCCCTCGCGGTCGAGCAAGTCGCCGCGCGGCCCCGGGATGAGCGTCCGGCGCTGGCTCTGCATGCGCTGGCGCTCCTCGTGGACGGTGGTCTTGAACAGCTGCTGGTAGGCGAGGCCGCCGGCGAGGACGAGCAGCAGGCCGGCGATGACGAAATAGAAGAACACCACGCGGGGCTGATAGCTCCGGTGGGATTCGACCAGGCTCCCGGAGCGGTCGGCGAGATTGCTGTCCGTCGTGGCCATGGCGGTTGCGGTCAGTCGAGCGTGATCGGCTCGGTGCGGGCGAGGAGGAGCGCGCGATCCTGCAGCGCGAAGAACCACGGCCCGATCAGCGCGATCACGATCTGCGAGCAGAGCAGGTCGAAGAAGAGCCGCAGCCAGGCGCTGCCCGGCGAAGGCGCGTCGCCGACGAGGACGAACGAGAGCACGAGGAAGAGGGCGAGGTTGGAGATCAGTGCCACGAGCACGCGCACGGCGGTTTCCTCGCGCGGCAGGCGGTCGCGCATGTTGAAGATCACGGTGTACGCGGTGACGAAGAGAAGCGTCAGCGTGCCGAAACGCACGGGCAGGGTGGAGTCGAGGAGCAGGCCCCCGAGCGCGACCGCGCCGAACCCGGCGCCGAACGGGAGTCGCAGGGCGGCGAACGTCACGAACAGGCCGCCGACGAAAAGGTAGATGTGCCGCGTCGTCAGGTAGTGATTGGCCTGCGCGATGATCCCCGTCAGGACCAGCAGCGTGAGGAAAATGACGACCGTGCGACGCATGGAGGGATTTTCGATTTTGGATTCTCGATTTTGGATTTCAGACCCGGCGGGGGATCAGGAGACAGGAAGGCAGGAGACGGGAGGCTGGAGGCAGGACGGAGAGGCGGACGGAGAATTTACTCGGGATTGATTGGCACGAGGACTGTGACCTCGGTGAGGGAGGAAAGTCGCGGGTCGAGGCGCACTTCGCCGGTTTTGAAGAGGCCGTCGGTGCCGGGCTCGACGCTGGTGATCTGGCCGATGACGAGATTGGGCGGGAAAACCCCGCCGAGGCCGGAGGTCAGGAGCGTCTTCGGGATGGTTGAGCTGGCGTAGATGTTCAGCGGCACGAATTCGATCACGCCTTCGGGCGGTCCGAAGGTCGGGTTGTTGCCGCCCTGGTAGCTGATCGGGTGGTCGTCGCCTTCGACCTTGGCGGCGAGCCGCACGCTGGGATCGCTGATGAGTTCGACGACGGCGGTGTAGGCGCGCACCTCCTTGACCCGGCCCACGACGCCGCCGGCGAAAATCACGGGAGCGCCCACCGGGATGCCGAAATTCTTGCCCTTGCGGATGACCAGCTGCTGCCACCAGCCGGAGAAATCGCGCTGCACGACCCGGGCGTGCTCCAGCCGGAAATCGGCGTAGGACGGAAGGCGCAGCAGGCCTTCGAGCCGGCCGATCTCGTCCTGCAGCGCGCCATTTTCCTGGACCTTGTCCTCATAGGAGGCGGTCAGCCGGCCGAGGTCGCGTCCCGCCTGGATGAGCTCGTCGTTCGAATGCAGCCGGAGTCCCCAGTAGTCCTGCAGGTCACGGACATGGGAGGCGGCGACCGCGAGCGGCGCCTGGAATTCGAAGAAACTCGCGCGGACGAACGATTTGACGGCCACCGGGACGACGAGCCATCCGGCGATCAGGATGCCAAGGGTGAGAAAAGGTCGGGCCTGGTCGAAGCGTTTTGGCTGCACGGTTCGCAGGGAAGTTGCCTGCGGAACACGCGAAACACACGGAAAATCATGCGCCGCCGTCCAACGGGCGGCGGCGAACGTTCAACGTCCAACGTTCAACGCTGAACGTTCAAGGTCGGAACCGATCTTTTCGGAATCGAAATCTCACGCAGAGGCGCGAAAGCGCAAAGATCGATCCATGAGAGGACGATCATCGTGAACAGATCAATCATGCCCGGCGTCGTTCCGGAGGATTGAATCGTTGGACGTTCAACGTTGAGCGTTGGACGTTCCGCGCGCAGCGCGGCCGCGGTCAGACGTTCTGCAGGACCCAGTTCAGGTCGTTGAGCACGGCACCGGTGCCGTTCGCGACGGCGGAAAGCGGATCGGGGGAAACGGTGACGGGCAGGCCGGTCTTTTCGCTGAGGAGGCGGTCGATCCCGCGGATCAGCGCGCCGCCGCCGGCGAGGACGAAGCCGCGGTCGACGAGGTCGGCGGAAAGTTCCGGCGGGCAGCGCTCGAGGGTCGCACGGACGGCGTCGACGATCGCGGCGACCGTGTCGCTCAGGGCTTCGCGGATTTCCTGGGACGTCACGTGAATGGTTTTCGGCAGGCCGGCCACCGAGTCGCGGCCCTTGACCTCCATCGTCAGCTCCTCGTCGAGCGGGTAGGCCGAGCCGATGCGCATCTTGATCTCTTCCGCGGTGCGCTCGCCGATGAGGAGGTTGTAGGCGCGCTTCATGTAGCTGATCATCGCGCTGTCGAGCTCGTCGCCGGCGACGCGGATCGACTTGGAAAACACGATGCCGGAGAGCGAGATGATCGCGATCTCCGTGGTGCCGCCGCCGATGTCGACGATCATGTTGGCGGCGGGCTCCTCGATCGGCAGGCCGACGCCGATGGCCGCAGCCATCGGCTCGGGAATGGTGATGACGTCACGGGCGCCGGCGTGCAGGGCGGATTCCTTGACCGCGCGCTTCTCGACCTCGGTGATGCCGGAGGGAATCGCGATCACGACGCGCGGATTCACGCGGAAAGCCTGGCCGGTGACCTTGCGGATGAAGTAGCGGAGCATCGCCTCGGTGACGTCGAAATCGGCGATGACGCCGTCCTTCATCGGGCGGATGGCGGTGATGTTGCCGGGCGTGCGGCCGAGCATGCGCTTGGCTTCGTCGCCGACGGCGCGGACCTTCCGGGTGGTGGTGTCGAGCGCGACCACCGACGGCTCGCGCAGGACGATCCCCTTGTCTTTCACGTAAACCAGCGTGTTGGCGGTGCCGAGATCGATGCCAATGTCGTTGGAGAAGTAACCGAGGAGGTTGGCCATGATGGGACGAGACGAAGGAGGGGCGGCGTTTCCGCCGACGGAAACGAATCGGTGCCCCGAGGGAGTGTCAACGAGGGAAAAGGCCGTGAGGCGGCCAGGTAACAAGAGCCGGGTAACAAGTAACAAGAGGCGAATACCGCGGCAGAAATCCCAAACGCCAAAAGGCGCAAAAGCCAAATAGCGGAAGCAACAAGCGTCAGGTGCCAAGTAACAAACCCGCGCCTCGTTCAGGTGTCCTCCTGAGCCTGCTTCTGTCCTTTGGCCTTTTGGATCTTTGGCGTTTGGGATTTCAGCTCTTGTTACTTGTTACCCGGTCCTTGTTACTTTCTCCCATGCACGGCATCGACTTCATCCAGGACCTCGCGGTGATCCTCGCCGTGGCGGCGCTGGTGGGGTGGGCGTGCCAGCGGATCGGCCTTTCGGTCGTGGTCGGTTTTCTCGTGGCGGGCATCGTGGTCGGTCCGCACACGCCGCCGTTTTCGCTCGTGACGGATCCCGGCCGCATCGACACGGCCGCGCAGGTGGGCCTGGTGTTCCTGATGTTCGGCATCGGCCTGCGGTTGAGCGTGCGGAAGCTCCGCCGGCTCGGGCTCGCCCTGCTGCTCGCGGTCTTCACGTCGGCGATCGTCGTTTATCTGCTGACCCGCCTGCTCGGGCTCGCGCTGGGGTGGAGCAGCCCGGAGAGCCTCTTCCTCGCGGGCAT
>CALFNJ010000086.1 GCA_937902865.1 uncultured Opitutaceae bacterium | reverse complement strand
GACGCTCTTCCGATCTACTCGTTCCTGCACCAGGCTCTTCCGCCGCGCTGCCGACGGGACGGAACCACAATTAGCAAGGGCTATGCCAAGGAGACGAAGTAGCGAGGAGTGAGGAGTGAGTAGCGGGCAGCGAGCATTCGCTGATTCGATCTGGTCCTACTCGCTACCCGCTACCCACTCCTCGCTCCTTCATTCACTCCGGCATCACGGTCTGGATGTGCAGATCCTTGAGCTGGCGTTCCGTGACCGGCGTCGGGCTCTGAGCCATGAGGTCCTGCCCCTTCTGCGTCTTCGGGAAGGCGATGACGTCGCGGATGCTTGTCGTGCCGCAGAGCAGCGCGACCATGCGGTCCAGGCCGAACGCGATGCCGCCGTGCGGCGGGGCGCCGTAGGTGAAGGCCTTCAGCATGTAGCCGAAGCGGCTCTCCACCACGTCAGCTGGGATCTTGAGCACGTCCTCGAAAACTTTTTTCTGCAGCGCCGGCTGGTGAATGCGGATCGAGCCGCCGCCCAGCTCCATGCCGTTCAGCACGACGTCGTAGTGCTGGCCGCGCACTTTCTTCGGGTCGCTGTCGAGCAGCGCCGCGTCCTCCGGCACCGGGGCCGTGAACGGATGGTGCGTCGCGACGTAGCGGTTCTCCGCCTCGTCGTGCGACATGAGCGGGAAGTCCACCACCCAGAGAAATTTCCAGTCGTCGTGGCGGATCGTCATCTTGCCACGCTTCTGCAGCAGCGCCGCCGCCTCGAGACGGATGCGGCCGAGGATCGCGCAGGCCTTTTCCCACGGCGCCGCGGCGAAGAACACGATGTCCCCTTCCGCCATGCCGAGCTGCTGGGTGAGAGCCGCCTTCTCGCTCTCCGAGAAAAACTTCACGATCGGCGACTTCCATTCGCCGCCCTCGACCTTGATGAAGGCGAGGCCTTTCGCGCCGAGAGACTTCGCGATGTCTTCCAGATTCTTGAGTTCGCCCTGGGTCAGATCGGCGAGGCCCTTGGCGTTGATCGCCTTGATCACACCGCCGCCGGCAACCGTGGCCTGGAACACCTTGAAGCTGGAAGTCCGGAACGTTTCCGTCAGGTCGACGAGCTCGAGGCCGAAACGCACATCCGGCTTGTCCACGCCGAAACGGTTCATCGCGTCGACGAATGCCATCCGCGGAAACGGCGTCGGCAGGTCCGTGCCGAGCACGTCCTTCCACAGCTTTTTCAGCATGCCTTCGAACAGGGAGTAAATGCCTTCGCGGTCGATGAAGGAGGCCTCGACGTCCACCTGCGTGAATTCCATCTGGCGGTCCGCGCGGAGATCCTCGTCGCGGAAGCAACGGGCGATCTGGAAATAGCGCTCCACGCCCGCGACCATCAGGATCTGCTTGAACTGCTGCGGCGACTGCGAGAGCGCGTAAAACTGGCCGGGATGGATGCGCGACGGCACGAGGTACTCGCGCGCGCCTTCCGGCGTGCTTTTGAAGAGCGCGGGCGTCTCCACCTCGATGAATTCCTGGGAGTCGAAATAGTCGCGGATCGACTTCGCCGCCTTGTGACGCACCTGCAGGTTCTTCCGCATCTTCGGACGGCGCAGGTCCAGATAACGGTAGGTCAGGCGCAGGTCCTCGTTCACCTTGTCGCCGCCGGCGTCATCCAGCGGGAACGGCGGGGTGTCGGAAAGGTTGTGAATCGTCAGCTGCGTCGCATCGACCTCGATCTCGCCGGTCGGCAGCGAGGCATTGATGGTGCCTTCCGGGCGCGGAACGATCTTGCCCGTCACGCCGATGACCGACTCCGGCTTCAAGTGGGCCGCCTGAGCCGCCAGCTCCTTGTTGGAGTGCGGGTCGAACTTCACCTGGGTGATACCCTTCCGGTCGCGGAGGTCGACGAAGAGGATGCCGCCGTGGTCGCGCAGCGAATCCACCCAGCCGAGCAGCGAGACCGTCGACCCGAGGTCGGACTTGGTGAGTTGAGCGCAGTGATGGGTGCTTTTCATAGGGCGGAACGCTCAACCAAACGCCCCGCCCTACCCCGGGGCAATCCCAATTTGGACGCTGCGCCACGAGGGCGGCCGTTCACTCGCGCCAACGGTCATGTTCTCACTGAAAATGGCCGCAAGGTAGGGCGAACCGTCCCGGTGAGCCGGCTCGGCGGGGACGCCTCGCCCTACCACCTGGGATACGACCTCGCGCGCTACTTCACCGGGCAAAGCGCGAGGCGCAAACCGGTGCTGGGCGACTGCCAATCCCGAAACTGCCACCAGCGATTGGTCGAGGTGCAGGAGTATGGCGGCGCACCGTAGGAGCCGCCGCGGAAGAGTCGCAGCTCTTCCCGATCCGCCGGCGGCGTGTGATTCGGATCGGTGATGGTGCCGCCCGGATAGCCCTGTTCGGCGGACATGAACGAGCTCCGGCACCATTCCACCACATTGCCCTGCATGTCATAAAGTCCCCAGGCGTTGGGCTTTTTGTGCCCCACGGAGTGTGTGGTTCCAGTGCTGTTTGCGCTGTTCCAGGACATCGCGTTGATCTGCGTGAAATCGTTGTAGATCTGATTGATCATGCCCACGTCGTAACCCGTTCGGCCCGCCCGGCACGCATACTCCCACTGGGCCTCGGTCGGCAGCGTGTAGGCCAGGTCGGCGGACAACCGCCCCGCCGCGCGCTCCCGCTGGGTCAGTTTCTCGCAGAATTGCATCGCCGCATCCCAGGTCACGCTGTCGACCGGCAGTGTGTCTCCTTTGAAGCTGCTGGGATTTTTCCCCATGATCGCGGTCCACTGGACCTGCGTCACCTCGGTGATTCCCAGCCAGAACCCGCGCGTCAGGACGACGTGCGTGATGGGCTGCGTGTCGAGGTTGCCGCTCTCCTTCGTGCCGAGGTCAAACTCACCCGGCTTGATCCAGACGAGCCTGAGATGCAGATCGGGAATCACCCGGCTTTCCTCGGCGACCAGCCGGGCTCCCGCGCCCGCGACCAGCATGGCGACGCAGGCCAGGACGAGCCGGGAGGTTTTCATGGCTCAAGCCATTACCAAACCCTCGCCGGTCATTTCAACCGGCTTGGGGAGCTCCATGAGCTGCAATACCGTCGGGGCGATGTCGGCCAGGCGTCCGCCCTGGCGGAGCTTGGTTTTTCCCGCCGCGAAACCTTCGCCCACCACGAAAACCTCGACGAGGTTCAGCGTGTGCGCGGTATGCGGCGCGTTGATCTCGAAATCCCACATCTGCTCAGCGTTGCCGTGGTCCGCGAGCACCACCGCCCGGCCGTTTTTCGTCGCGAGCGCCGCGAGCAGTTCGCCCAGGCCCTGGTCGGTCGCCTCGCAGGCCTTGATCGCCGCGGGCAGCGAGCCGGTGTGGCCGACCATGTCCGGATTCGCGTAGTTGACCACGATCAGGCCGTACTTGCCGGACAGGATCGCCTCCTTCGTCTTCGCCGTCACCTCGGCCGCCGACATCTCAGGCTGCAGGTCGTAGGTCGCGACCTTCGGGCTCGCCGGACACGCGCGGTCCTCGCCGGGAAACGGGTCGTTGCGGTAATTGTTGAAGAAGAAGGTGACGTGCGGGTTCTTCTCGGTCTCGGCGCAGCGGAACTGCGCGATGCCGGCCTTGCTTACGACTTCGCCGAGGATGTTCTTCAGCGGCGCCGGCTTGCCCGAGATGACGTGCACCGGCAGGCCCTTCTCGTACTCGGTCATCGTCGCGTAATAGAGGTCGAGCTTCTGGCCGCGGTCGAAGCCCTTGAAGTCGTCCGACACGAACGCCCGGGTGATCTCGCGCGGACGGTCGCCGCGGTAGTTGTAGAACAAGACTGCATCGCCGTTGCCGATCGCGGCGAGCTGCTTGCCGTCGGCGCCGACGATCGCCGTGGTCGCGACGAACTCGTCGCCTTTTTGCGTCTCGCTGAGCGGCTTGTCGTAATACTGCTGCACCGCCTGCTCGGCGCTCTTCGCCGTGGCCGCCGCCGCCTTGCCCGTGAGCAGGTCGTAGGCTTTCTGCACCCGCTCCCAGCGGTTGTCGCGGTCCATCGACCAAAAGCGGCCACACACGGTCGCAATCCGGCCGACGCCGATCTCCTTCACCTTCGCCTCGATCTGCTTGATGTAGCCGAGGCCGCTCTGCGGCGGCGTATCGCGGCCATCCATGAAGGAATGGATGAACACCCGGTCGCCCGCCACGCCGTCGTCCTTCGCCTGCTGCAGGATGCCGTAAAGATGCGCCAGCATGCCGTGCACGCCGCCGTTGGACGCGATGCCCATCACGTGCAGCTTCGCCTGCGGGTTGGCCTGCAGGCGCTTCAGGATGTCCAGCCACACGGGATTTTTCGCGAGGCGCTTTTCCGAGAACAGTTTGTTCAGGCGGACCAGCTCCTGGTCGACGATGCGGCCGGCCCCGATGTTCTCGTGACCGACCTCGCTGTTGCCCATCTGGCCATCCGGCAGGCCGACATCGAGGCCCGAGGCCTTGACGAGGGTGACCGGATATTTCGCATGCAGCATGTCGTCGCACGGCGTCTTCGCCTGCACGGTCGCGTTCACCTTGTCCTGGGAACCATCGGGATTCTTGCCCCAGCCGTCACGGATGACGAGGAGCACGGGCTTGCGTGGAGAGTTCATGGAAAAACACCTCACCATGAAACCGCCCCGCCAAAAAGCAAAGGTCCGATTTGGGATGGGTTCATCTGGAACTCAGGAAGTCAGGAAACGACCAGCTGACCACAGCAAGCATGTCACGTAATACGTGACATGCTGCCGTCAGCTTGGATCGATGACCGACCTCTGCGTTTCTGCGCCTCTGCGCGAGACGGATCGATTCCGACCTCCGTGGCTTCCCTTTTCCCCTTCCCTCCTTTTTCCGGCAACGGAATTGGTCGCGCGAAGACAAACCAACCGCCTGCGTTTTCTCGGCCTCACGTGATCCGGACCGAGATCGGCCAATCGTTTCCGTTCCTGATTTCCCGAGTTCCAGATCAACCTATCCGAATTATTTTTTCGCCGGCGGATCGTCGAAATCGAACTCGTTGCGCTGCCCGATCGCGCGGATCAATGCGTTTTCCTTGAGATAAACCTGCGGCGAGCTGCGCGTGCCGCTGACTTCGAAGCCGATGCCGAAATACTGACCGTCCACTTCGATCGCCTCGTCCGCCAGGGTGTAGCTCACCTTGCCGAGCTTGAGGTTGTTCACGAAGCCCGCGCCTTTCAGCGAAAAGTCCGACATCCGCAGCTGCGTTGTGCTCAGGGTGATTTTCCCCAGCGCGAGCTCGTCGATCAGCGGGGTGCCCTGCGCCGCCTTGCCGGACTTTAGCGCCAAAAGCTGCAGGATCCGCGGCGGATGGATCATGAGGGTGCGCGTCAGCCGGAAATCGCCTTCGAACCAATCGGTCGCCCCGGGACGCAGGGTGGCGTGCGCGGTGATGCGTCCACCGGAAACAATCACCGGCACTTTGCCAAGCTGCGCGATCGTCGCGCCATAAGGGCCGGGCAGCGTCGGCGTCTGCTGCCACGGCGCCAGCAGCGTCTTGATCCAGCCGGGGGCATCGCCGATTTCCAAATCGACGACTTGTCCGTCGGGTTTCTCCGCCAGGGTCGCATGCAGCACGTTGTCGCCGTCGGCGGTGCCTTCCAGCGTCACGGCGGACGGCTGTTGGTTCACCAGCTCGGCCTTGAACTGGAAATCGCGCACTGTCGCCTTGTCGCCGAAAACGATTTCCTTGCTGCGCACATCGGCGGTCATCACCGCGGGCTTCGCGGGCGTGCCGGGAATCGCCGAGGGCGGCAGCTTCGCCGGCACCAGCGCCGGTGGCGGGGTGGCCGCGGCCCGGGTGGCCGCTGGGGCTTTGGCCGGAGTGGAGGCGACGGCGGGTTTCGCCGGCGGCGCGGCCGGCCGGGTCGGAGCAGGAGCCGCCTGGCCATCCATCCATGCCAGCGCGGCCCGCATCCAGGGAGCCATCTCGATGCGCGTGGCGTCCACCTTGAGCTCCAGCTTTTCGGGCGAGGATTGTTTGACCGATGCCTGCAGCGCGGTGCGGCCGTGCTCGAACCGCGACAATTCGAAATCCTTCAGCTGGCGGCTCGCCGCGTCCAGGATCACCTGGCCCTGCAGATGCAGCGGAGCCTCCAGCCAGCGCGGCGAATCAACCCCGAAATCCAATTCCGGCACCGTCGTCACCGTGTGCCAGTCCTTCAGTCGCAGCGTCGCCGCGAAGGACTCCGGCGCGAGATTCGCGATTCCCGGCGCGGCGATGGTCGCCTTGGCCAGATCAGCCGCGAGACGCGCTTCGATCGCGCCCTCCCCCAGCCGGCCGTGCAGGTCCAGCTGGCCCGCGGCGCGGCCCGCGTAGGTCAGACCCGGCGGCAGCGCCCAGAGCGCCGCGGCCTGCTTGAGATCGCTTTCGAAATGCACCGCGGCGGTGAGCAGCGGTGCCGGATGGTCGAGTTCCACCGCTTCGAGCCGCACGGACGAAACCTCTGCACCCGCGCCCGAGATGCCGCGCAGTTCCGCCGTGGCGTGGGGATAGTCGAACGCGGTGGTCACTTCGCCCACCTGCACCGGCGTCGGCACGCCCGCCGCGGTCACCGTCAGCGCCGCGAAACTGCCCGATCCCTTCACCCGCTCGATCTTCCACGGTGCGGTCTTGGCCGAAGGATCGAACGCCGCCTCCCATTCCAAATCCGCGCCCTTGAAATCGCCTTTCTGCAACATGTCCTGCGCCAGCTTGCGCAGCTCCGGATCGAGCGCGCCGGTCCAGTTCGCCATCACCGGCACCAGCGCGAACGGAGCGACATTCATCTTTCCCTTCGTCCTGAACGGAGGAGCCACCGTGCTCGAAACGTCGTGCAGTTGCACGTGCACGCCGCCCGCCGCGATATCCGCGCTGCGCAGCTCGGCGAGCGCGCGCTTGAAATCATAGCCCGCATCGAGGGTCACTTTCTCAACCGGCAGATCGAGCTTGAGCGGCGCCGCCCGCAACCGGCCGGGCCCGAGCGTAAGCTGCAGGTCCGCCGCGCTCGGTCCGCCGGCCAGCGAGGCGCGGACCGTCGCACCGAGGTGAATGGGGAAATCGAGGGCCGACGGCGTCCAGCCGCCCGGCAGCGTGAGCTTCAGCGCCGCGGGCCGGAACTCCGCGAGATCGATCTTGCCGGTCAGTTCCTCGCTGCCGGCACCCTTGGCAACCTGGAGCGCAAACTTCAGCGGCAGGGATTGCACCCTCGCCTCGATCTCGCCCTTGGCTTCGACCGTGCGCGGTGACCACGGCGCTGTGCCGTTTTGCCGGGCCGCCTCGGCCTGAAAATCCAACTGCAGGCGCGGCAGCGCCAATTGCGCCGGTGTGACGCCATACTCCGCCAGCTGCTTCACGATCTCCGGCGGAATCCACGGATTCGCCCAACCGCCCGTGACGTTCGCGAGTTCCAGCGCACCCTTGGCCGTGAGTGCGGTCGGTGAAAATCCGACATCTGCGCCGCGCAACGCCAACTCGGGTCCGCCGGCCAGCGCGAGCCGCAGCTCGGGAATCCGCCAGCGCGCCGCCAGATTTTCCGACTCGAGCCGCACGCGAAACGACTGCAGCGCCGGCATCGGCAGATTGGGCAGCAGCGCCGGAAGTTTTCCGGCGCCCCCATCGATCTCCAGGCGAACCGTCTGCGGCGCTCCCGCCGGCGTGAGGGTCGCCGCGGCTTTCAGCGCCAGCGGCACGTCGAAGCCCGCCGCCGGCGTACCCGCGAGCAGCGGCGCCGGCCAGCGGCCCGGCCGCACCGAGGGAAAATCCGCGGTCACCGCCACCGCCGCCTCGCCCGCTTTCCGCCGCGCGGAAAAATCTCCCACCACCGGCTCGCTCCCGAGCCGAACGTCGACGTGCGCGACCGCATCGACCGCCTCCACGTTCCAAGCGCCATTCGCGCCCGGTCCGACGTCCGCCTGGCCCTGCGTCGTCGCCTCCGCCATCTCGAGATCGTCCAGCCGTTCCGCCGGAATCGGCAGACTCGCGCGCATCGCCGCAGGCAGCAGCGGACGCAGCTGCGCGCCTTTCACCGACGTGAGCTTCGCCTGCCAGTCCAGATGCGGCCGGTTGCCCATGACCGCCTCGAGGCGGGAAATATCCAGCGTCGCTCCCAACGCCTCCACCCGGCCCTTTTCGAGCACCACGCGTCCGTCGCCGAGATTCGCGCGGCCCTGCAGGTCGACGAGTGCGATTTCCACCGGAGCGGCAAACGACGGCAGCCGCAGTTCGGCGTCGTTCACCTGGACGCCGCCGGCCGCAGCCAGCAGGCGTCCGCTCTTCAGGTCATAGGTGCCGTTGACGTTGAACGCGATCGCCGCCCGCAACGGCAGCGGCTGGCCGGGAATCGCCGGCAGATCCGTCGTGGAAAAACGCGGCGCGCTCGCCGAAAATTCCGCCTGGCCCGCCGGAGTCAGCGTCAGCCCCGCCTGCAGATGCGGCGCCGCCGTCCCCTGCCCCAGCACCATCGCCAGTTCCGCCTGGAGGTTTTTCTCCGCCGTTCCTTTCAGCGAGACTTCAATGCGCGGCAGCAGCACCGCGGTGTTGCCCGCGGCGAAACGCACTTGCACCCGCAGGTCATCGACCACGAGGCGCGACGCCGCGCCGTCCGCCGGCAACAGCGCCAGCAAGGCGGTCACATCCGGCGCCGCCGCCGGGCCGGACGCTGCCGGTGCCGGCACGGGCCCGGTTGGCGCCGACGCCGGCTTGGCCGGAGGCCGCAGGTCGACCGTCGCCACCGGCGACTGGAGCGTCACCAGCGTCGGCGCGTAACGCCGCTGCCAGAGTCCGCGCTTGGAAATCTCAATGTCCAACTCCCGCCACGCGAGCAGCGGCTGCTCGCCTTGCGCGACCTGCAGCCCCGCGATCGTGACGAGGCCCGTCGATTTGCCGAAGCGCCACCGAAACTCGGCGGAGCCGACCGCCGACCGCCATCCGGCGTCCGCCGGAAACGTTCGCTGCAGCGCGCTCCGCACCGCCCAGCCGAGCGGCACCGGAAAGAACAACAGCCAGACCAGGGCCGCCAGCATCAGGCCCGCCGCGCCAAGCAGCAGGCGCCGCCACCACCGCCGGCGCGGACGCGGGCTCGCCGGCGCGGAGGGTGCAGGCTCGGGCGTGGGTGAAGAGGTGTCAGGCGCCTTCACAACGGGAGAAAAAAGAAGGCGCCGCGATCGG
>CALFNJ010000085.1 GCA_937902865.1 uncultured Opitutaceae bacterium | reverse complement strand
GTCGCTCCGAACTCCGCCTACAACACTCTTTTGGTTTCCACCGTGACGTTCGGCTCGAATGTGAACTCGGGGCTGAGCGTGGATTCGGTTTACGCCGGGCAGTACAACACCCAGGGCCAGTCGCTGGACAACGGCGCGACCTATTCCGGCAATCCCAATTTCACCGTCACGATCGACTTCAGCTTACCGGTCACCGCTTTCGGCTTCAATTTCGGCGCTTCGGACGCTCCCTGGACGCTCAACGCTTTTGACGGTGCCGGCACTTTGCTCGCCACACGGACGATCAGTCCGGTCTTCAACAGCAACAACCAGGACTTCTTCGGCCTGGGCGTGGGGTCCGGCTCCGCCATCTCGCACGTGACCCTGGCCTTGGGTGGGACCTCGGACGACTATATCTTCATCGACAACTTCCGCTTTGTCCCGATTCCCGAACCCGGCACCGCGGCGCTGCTCGCGACCGGCGTCCTCGGGCTCGCCTGCTGGCGTTTCCGCCGCCGCTTTAGCCGCGGCTGAGGCGAAGGTGGAACGCGTTGTCCCCAACGCGTTGTCGACTCCGCCCACATTGCGACGTCTTCACGCCTTCAGCGTCGAAACGCGTTAGGGACAACGCGTTCCACCTCGAGCCCCTCCGTTTTCCGAAGTTCCTGATTTCCACGTTCGGTTGGCACTTTTCCCGCTTTGCGCGACCGGAGTTTCCCGTCCACTGTGCCCCGCTTCTCCATGCCCGGCCGCCTGCAACAACACGCCCGCGAACGCCTGAACTTCACGGGCGAGGTTCCGACCGACAAGCGGCTCGCCGCCTGCAAGACCTTCCTCCGCCTCGAAAGCGCGATGATCCGCATGCGCCACGAGGCGGGCGACCCCGGCCTCAAGGTCGCGCATGCCCGCGCGGCGATGATCGATACGCTGCTCGCCCACCTTTTCGACTATGCGATCGAGGCCTACACCCGTCTCCACGGGAACCTGCCCTCGCCCGTCGCGCTGATCGCCCTCGGCGGTTATGGCCGGAGCGAGCTCAGCCCGCTCAGCGACATCGACATCATGTTCCTCTTCTCGGCGAAGACGAAGCCCGCCGCGATGAAGCCGCTCCAGGAACACCTCACCAACGAGATCCTCTACATCCTCTGGGACTGCGGCCTGAAGGTCGGACACTCCACCCGCACGCTTGATGATGTGTTCGTCGAGGCGCGAAAGGATATCCAGACCAAGACCGCGCTGCTCGAGGCTCGTTTGATCGCCGGCTCGCCCGGCCTCTACGACACCTTTGCCCAGGCCTACCGGAGCTTCTACCTCGCCGAGGATCCGAAGGGCTACATCGCCGCCCGCCTCGCCGACCAGGGCGCGCGGCGCGCCAAGTACGGCGACACCGTTTTCCTCCAGGAGCCCGATATCAAGAACGGCGTCGGCGGCCTGCGCGATTACCAGAACGCCCTCTGGATGGCGCGGGTGAAGCTCGGCATCACGGAGATGGATGAATTGCAGGCGCAGAATTACCTGCGCCGAAACGAGCTCCGCGATTTCCAGCGCGCTTACAACTTTCTCCTGCGCGTCCGCAACGAGCTGCACTTCCAGAGCAAGCACGCATCCGACCTGCTCTCGCTCGATATCCAGCCCAAGCTCGCCCTCGACCTCGGGTATTCCCAGCAGGAGATGCTGGGCCGCGTCGAGGCGTTCATGCACGACTACTACCACGCGGCCCAGACGATCTACCGCGTGTCGAAGATCATCGAGAACCGTCTCGCGCTCGGCCTCGACCGCGAGCGCGGCGGCCGGCTGCTTTCCTTCCGCGAGTCGCTCCGCCTCCAGCGCTTCCAGCGCGCCAAGCGCTTCGACGGCTTCGTGCTGCGCGGGCACGAGCTCGCCTCCGAAAAGCCCGAGGTGTTCCAGGAGGATCCCGAGCGGCTCATCCGGGTCTTCCGCCACTGCCAGCAGCTCGGCTGCGCCCCGGATTTTCACCTCACCACGCTCATCCGGGAATCGCTGCCGCTGATCACGCGCAAGGTCCGGTTCTCGACCGACGCCAATGTCAGCTTCCGCGCCATCCTTTCCGAGGCCGGGGCCGTTTTTCCCACGCTCAATCTCATGCACGAGCTCGGCGTGCTGGGACGCTTCATCCCGGAATTCGACAAGCTCACCTGCCTCGTCCAGCACGAGTACTACCATCGCTACACCGCGGATGTGCACACGCTCGCCGCCATCCGGCAGCTCGATCTCGTCTTCTCCGAGGCGGAACCGATCACCCTGAAATACCGGGCCGCGCTCCACGACACGCCCGAGCCGGAGCTGCTTTATGTCACGCTGCTGCTCCACGACATCGGCAAGGCCGAGGGCATCCAGGGCCACGCCGAGAGCGGCGTCAAAATCGCCCTGCCTCTGCTCGAGCGGCTGCAGATCGCGCCGCAGAACCGCGAACTGGTGGCCTTCATCATCAAGAATCACCTCGTGATGGCACGCTTCTGGCAGAAGCGGGACGTGGATGATCCCCAGACCGCCAGCGCCTTTGCCGAAATCGTCGGCGACGCCGACCGGCTGCGCCATCTCTACGTGCACACGTTCTGCGACGCGCGCGGCACCGCCGCGAGTCTCTGGAACAGCTACAAGGACACCCTGCACACGACTCTCTTCCGCACCACGCTCGAACGCCTCAATCTCGGGGCTGCCCTCGACCTGGGTTATCAGGAGAAAAAGCAAATGATCTATCAGGAACTCATCGCGAAACAGATCCCCGGCATCAGCTCCGACGAGATCACCGCCCATTTCAACCTGCTCCCCGAGCGTTACTTCATCCACACCGACTCCGGGGAGATCGCCCTGCACATCCAGATGGTGAGCCGGCTGCTCAAGTCGATCACCGAGGCCGATTCCGTCGGCTCGCTCAAGCCGGTGATCGAATGGAAGGACGACCTCAACCGCTCGCTCACCGTCGTCAATGTCGTCACCTGGGATCGCGCCGGCCTGTTCTACAAGCTCGCGGGTGCCTTCAGCGTGGCCGGCCTTTCCATTCTCGGCGCCAAGGTCATCTCGCGCAGCGACCATATCGCGATCGACACGTTCTACGTCGTCGAGGCGGGCCGTGGCGTGGTCCAGAGCACCGCGGCGCAGGAGACGTTCGCCCGCAACATCGAGGCCGCGCTGGTTTCGAACAAGGATCTCTACCCGGAAATCGTCGCCCAGGCGAAAAAGCACACCGGCCGACAGCTCCTCTCCTCCAGCAAGGGCGAGGTGCTGCACAGCTCCTTCCCTCCCACCGTCGAGGTCTACCACGAGCTCTCGATGCAGCGCACGATTGTGGAAGTGCAGGCCTACGACCAGATCGGCCTCCTTTATCAGCTGGCGAAGACGATCTCCGATCACGGCTTCGACATCACCTTCGCCCGCATCGGCACCGAGCGCGGCGTCGCGATCGACACGTTCTATATCGAGAGCGCCGACCACGCCCCGATCGAGGGCAACGGCCGGCTCCACGCGCTGCGCGACGCCCTCGCCGTCGTGATCGCCCCCGCCGCTCCGGCGCCGGCCGCGGCGGCCGGCGCCTGAGTGGCGAACGTTCAACGTCCAACGTTCAACCTTGAACGTTCAAGGTTCAGCCTCGATCTCCCTGCCTGCGAAGCCGCAGGCCCAAGTGCGGGTAGTGACTCAATTGCCAAGCTGAGCGCAAAGAAGCTTGGGCATGCAAATTCGCTGCGTGGTTCTCCGATCCAGTTAGCCACAAAAAAGCGCAAAGATCCCAAGTTCCGGCGCTGCTCTCTCGCGCGCCTATAGGCGCGAGGGAGACTCTGTCTAAAAGTGAAGATCCTTTGGGCCTTTTTGTGGCCAACCGGATTGAAGTTTGGTCTCCCCAAAACGGTCACCGTTCGCCTCAGGTAATCGTCTCAAAAATTTAAAATGAGTCACCACCCAAGCGTGGCGTTGGCCGTGGCAATTCGTTTCTTCCGTCCGGCGTTGAACGTTCAACGTTGGACGTTGAATGTTGAACGTTGGGAGTCGCAGACTCCCTCTGCCTTCTCTCCCAATGGATCCCTCCGCTGACGCCCGGGCCTATCCCGCCCTCTACCGTATCAGCACGCTCGTCGGCCGTGTGAACGAGCCGCGCGAGGCGCTGCGGTCCATCCTGGCGATCGCGGTGGAGACGTTCGGCGCCGCTTCGGGCTCGATCTCGCTGATCAATCCCGACACCGGCCGGCTCGAGATCGAGGTTCATCAGGGGATGCCGGCCGACGCCGACGATATCGCCCTCCGTCTCGGCCAGGGCATCACAGGCTGGGTCGCGTTCCACGGCCGTCCGCAGCTCGTGCCGGATGTTGCGAACGAGCCTCGCTACATCCGCCTTCGCCCCGCGGTCCGGGCCGAGATGGCGGTGCCAATGATCGAGGGCGGCGGCGGACAGACGCTGGGCGTCATCAATCTCGATTCCGACCAGCTCGCCGGCTTCAACCCCGCTGATCTCGATCTCTTCGTCCTGCTCACCGCTGAGGCCACCGCGGTCATGCAGCGTCTCTGGCAGCTCCGGCAGCTCGGCGGCAAGGCGCGTCAGCTCGAATCGCTCATCGCGATCGGGCAGTCGTTCGTCACCAAGCTCGAGCCCGAGGAGCTCTGCGAGAGCCTCACCCGCGATGCCCGCCAGATCACCCAGGCCCGCGCCTGCGCGCTCTATCTCCATGACGCCGCCCGCGGCACGGTGCGGCCGGCCTCGCTCACGACGGATACCACCACCGAGCTGGCTCCGACCGACCTGCCCCTCGATTCCTGCTTTTCTGCCGCGGCGATCCACACTCGCCGCCAGGTGGAATATGCGAACGTGCAGTCCCCGGAGTTCGCCGATCTCGTCGACCTGCCGCGTGACCCCGCGCTCCGCTCCGTCCTCGCCACGCCCCTGCTCTACGAAAACGAGGTCATCGGCGTCCTCGCCGTCTTCACCGATCAGGTTCACCGCTTCAACAACGACGAGAAGCGCCTCTGCGCCGCTCTCGCCAGCCTTGCCGCCGTGGCGCTGCAGAACATCCGTCTCTACGCGCGCATTTTCCAAAGCGAGGAGTCGCTCCGGAAAAATGAGCAGCTGACCACGCTCGGCCTCCTTGCCGCGGAAATCGCCCACGAGATCCGCAATCCGCTCACGGTGATCAAGCTGCTCTACGGCAATCTCGGACTGGATTTTCCCGAGAGCGACCCGCGCCGCACCGACGTCCGCGTCATCGGCGAGAAGCTCGACCAGCTCGAGGCGATCGTCACCCGTGTGCTCAGCTTCGCCAAGGCGCCGTCGAGCCTGCACTCGCGCTGGAGCGTCGCGGAAATCATCGAGGACACGATCGTCCTCATCCGGCTCAAGCTCGCGCAGAGCAAGATCCACCTCCATTTCCTTCCGCCCGCCCGGCCGCTCGTGATCGACGCCCACAAGGGCCAGCTCCAGCAGGTGCTCCTCAATCTCCTGATCAACGCCACCCAAGCGATGCCCGACGGCGGCTCGATCACCATCAGCGCCGGCACCGAGGAACGGAACGGCGTCCCCTACGCGGCGATCGACATCACCGACACCGGCCACGGCATCCCCGAGACGATTCGCGACCGGATCTTCGACTCCTTTCTCTCCGGCCGTCCCGACGGCACCGGCCTCGGCCTCGCGATCGCCAAGCGCATCCTGCTCAGCCATCACGGCGACATCACGCTCGCCGCGACCAGCCCCGCCGGCACGACCATGCGCATCAGCCTGCCGTTGGCGAAAAACTGAGGATCCTATCGATCCCCGATCCAGTTTCGCACAGAGGCACAGAGCGCACGGAGGTCGATCAGACTCGTTTCTGTCGCGTCTTAAATGACCACGCCTTGTCCTGAAAAACTGGCCGCTGCTTGTTTTCTCTGTGCACTCTGCGTCTCTGTGTGAAATTCTGCTTCCGAATTAGTCTACCCGTTTCTCGTCTCGCCGATCTCCCCATGTCCGATTCCCGCCTTCCCGAAGAGCTCAAGCGCACCCGCCAGAAAATCACGCTGATCGCATTGTCCACCGTGCTGATCCTCGGCGGCTTCGTCGTCCTCGTGGCACTGCGACGCCTGCCGCTGCCGATGCGGCTGATGGTCGGCCTCGGCGACTTCATCGCCGCCTCGATGCTGCTGACTTTCCTCCGGCAGAACTATTCCGGAAAATGAGGAGATTTTCGATTTTGAATTCTCGATTTTCGATTGCCGGCTACTGAGCTGCCGACCCTGACAAAAAATCCGGGCCAGCCAAATGGTCCCGCTCCTCGCGCTTTCAATTTCCGGCGTCCTCTCCGACTGCCGAAATCGAAAATCGAGAATCCAAAATCGAAAATCCCTCTATTCCTCCAACTCGACGTTCCAGTAAGCCAGATCGAGGAAGTCCTTCCACATCTCGCGATGCTGCGTGCCGAGCACGAGCGAGATCACCGGGCGCCACTTCGGGCGGACCGGCTTGCGGATCAGGCGCATATGCGCCTCGTGCGGGAGCCGGTTCGCCTTGCGCGTGTTGCACTTGATGCACGAGCAGACGATGTTCTCCCAGGTGGTCTTCCCGCCGTAGTGCCGCGGGATCACGTGATCGAGATTCAGCTGCTCGCGCGGCAGCACCCGTGAGCAGTACTGGCAGGCGTTCTTGTCGCGCTCGAAGACGTTGTTGCGCGTCAGCTTCAGCTCCTTGCAGGGCAGCTTGTCGAAGAAGGTCAGCAGGATCACGCGCGGCAGGCGGATCAGGCGCGTCGGCGTGTGCACCATCTCGAGCGCGGCGCGCGGCGGATTCGTCACCGAGAAATCGATCCAGTCCAGCATCGAGAACGTCCGGAAATCCTCGTCGTGGTGATGCACCACGTGCGCGTGGCCCCGGGCGAGGAGCGCAAAGGCCCGGCGGGCGCCGATCACGTTCACCGCCTGCCACAGACGGTTGAGCACCAGCACCGGTTGATCGAGGGCGGCCTCCATACGGGGCCAACGGGATAACGGCGGCGCCGCCGGAGTGTCAAGGTCCGGCGCCGGACGGGTCGTGCGGGAGTTTGAAAAATTTACCCGTCCGTGACGGAGCCGTCAGCTATTCCTGATTCTCCAACGAGCACGCCCATGCTGACTCCTCGGTCTCCTGCTCCCGAAATCAGCGGCAGCTGAGCCGGACGAGAGATTGGCTCAAGACTTGGCCGAGGGCTTCTGCGGATAAGCCACCAGAAACATCACCATCGCCACCAGCGGCAAAAACGCCGGAGCCCTGAGCGCCGCGAACATCAATGGGATGATCAAGAGTCCCATTGTGACACCATCCCTGAAGGTGTACTTCGGCCTTGCTTTGCGCGGGATCATTTCGCGAAGCCACAATCGGACCCCGCGGCAAAAAGACAATGCGGTTAACCGGGGCCGCCCAATCCCGCCAAAGAGCCGAACTCTGTGATCCCGGGAATTTCTCCCGCCACCCTCCCCGGCAAATCCGCCATCACGCGTGTTCCCCGCGCGGGCGCTTTTTTTCCTAAATTTTTCGCGGAGGGAAATATCCGCGCCGATGCTGGTCTAGGAATCAGCAAAACCTAAACGAAATACGCCTCCACCCCTGTCTCTTATGAAAATGAAACATCTGCTGTCCTCCCTCCTGCTCGGCTCCACCTTGGCCACCGGCGCCGTCTTCCTGTCCGGCTGCACCACGCCCGAGACCGAGGCTGCGCGCGCCGCGATCCGCGCCCAGCCGGTCCGCCTCCAGGTCGTCGTCATCGTGCCCGCGAGCATGAACATGATCCGCGACGACGATGCCGCCGAAGCCTTCGGCGACACGGTCCGCTCCTCGCTCCATGAAAACGGCTTCAAGGGCCGCATCCGCCTCATCGATGACGGCCAGAATCCCGCCGCCGGCATTCCGGTGCTCGAGATCAACCTCACCGAATGGCGCGTGGATCCGCTCGGCAACGTGACCTGCACCTTCGGCGCCACCTTGCGCACGCCGCAAGGGACGAAGGGTCTCGGCCTCTTCACCGGCGGGTCGCTCATGACGTGGCTGCGCCGCGACTGGATCGCCCGGTCCGACAGCTTCAAGGACGCCGCACACGACGCCTTGTCCAACCTCGCCGACAAGATCCAGCAGACCGGCCTCCTTTCGAAAGTGCCGCCTTCGGGCAGCACGATCTGATTCTGCTCAAAACAAAACCATCCTCTTTCGCAGTAGGGCGGGTCTCTGACCCGCCCTTTTTATTTGCGGTCAACTTCAATCCCACACGCGGCTCTTTGGTCAGCAATCGAACGAACAATCCGGTTTCACACAGAGACACGGAGAGCACGGAGTTAAGGCCTGGAACCGCTTTCCCGTGGAAGGAGGATTGGAATCTCTGTGTTCTCTGCGTCTCTGTGTGAAAATGGATCGCAGACCGACGGCTTGAAAAATCTTCGCGCTCTTTGTGCGATTTTCCGGCTAGCCGGGTGTTAGTGGGAAAACGTACCCGACCTGACTTGCCTTTGATCTCCCGTTCATGAGCGACGACTCCGACCTCCTCCGCCGCTATGTCGAAACCGGTTCGGAGGCCGCGTTCGCCGAGTTAGTGCAGCGCAAGGTGAACCTGGTTTATTCCGCCGCGCTGCGGCAGGTCCACGGAGACGCCCCGCTCGCGGAGGAGGTGACGCAGACCGTTTTCATCGACCTCGCCCGCAAGGCCCGGTCGCTTGCCCGGCACGCGACTCTCGCCGGCTGGCTCTACACCAGCACTCGTTTCGCCGCCACCAAGGCCATGCGTAGCCACCAGCGCTGGCAGAATCGCAACCGGGAAGCCCAGGCCATGCATGACATCATCCACCCCACCGCCTCACCCCAACCCGGCTGGGAACAATTGCGGCCCGTGCTCGATGCGGCACTGGCCGATCTCGGCGAACGCGATCGCGAGGCACTGCTGCTCCGTTTCTTCGAGGATCATCCCCTCGCCCAGGTCGGCGCCCGCATCGGCCTGAGCGAAAACGCCGCCCGGATGCGTGTCGACCGCGCGCTCGACAAATTGCGCGCCGCTCTCGCCCGTCGCGGAGTCACGTCGAGCGCCGCCGCGCTCAGCCTCGTCCTGTCGCAACAGGCCGTCATGGCCGCTCCGGTCGGACTCGCCGCCAGCGCCACCAGCGCGGCGCTCGCGAGCGCCGCGCTCACCGCCGGA
>CALFNJ010000084.1 GCA_937902865.1 uncultured Opitutaceae bacterium | reverse complement strand
CGCCGAGCTTGGCTTCGTGGCCGAGATGGCTGCCGGCGCTCTGGTCGTAATAGCGGAAGGCGTAGTTGAAGAAACCGCCGAACTCACCCGGCTTGTAGAGAATGCCAGGCGCAATCTCGCTGATGTCCTGATGGATCACCCCGACCGGAGGGGCGTTGAGATCATCGGCGACCTGGCGGTCGTAACTGAACTCGGTGAGGAAAGTCGCGTCGGGCCAGGGCAGGTGCCGGGAGGCGGAGATCGAGGGATGCAGGTGAATGTAGTGATCGTTCAGCTCGATCGGCGGACGCCCGAGCGGAAGCCGGACGAGAAAACCGAGCGTCGTGGCATCGTAGAGCCACGGAATCGCACCGGCGTCATGACGGACGCCCGCGCGCACCTCGCCCAGGCCCCAGCGGTGGTCGAAACCCGAATTGATCGGGTTGGGGCTGAACGGCGTGATCCCGGCGAGCAGTTCCCAGCGCGGCTTGAGGCCGTAGCGGAACTCCACCGGATAACGGACGTATTCGTTGTCCCGCAGGTCGCTGAATTTCGGGGAGAAATCCATGACGACGTTGTACTGCGAGAGCGTGCCGGGGAGCGTGGTGTCGAAGAACTCCTGCATGCGCAGCACGTCCTCCTTCATCGCGGAAACGATGGGGGGAGCCTTGCTGCCCTTGTTTTCCTTCGTTTCGGCGACCTCCTCGGCGGACAATAGCGAAAGGCTCAAACCGCACAGAATGCCTCCGGCCAGCAGGCGGAGGGCGGATGGGGGTTGAAGCGGCATCTCTGAACCGACAGCCGAAAGAAGTTCGGGTGCCACCGCAAGCAGCGACTCGTGCCACACTTGTGTCCTGCAAAATCTTGGCGGGCAGCCGGAAATGCCTACCTTGGAATCCTTGGACCGATCGTCTTTCGCCTTCACTCCCACCGTCCTCGCCGGTTGCTACTACGGCGGCCTGTCACTGCTGACCTGGCTGCTTTACGGCTGGGATAAATGGATGGCGAAAACCGGCCGGCCGCGCGTCAGTGAACGGGCGCTGCACACGTGGACGATTCTCGGAGGTTTTGTCGGCGCGATCGCGGGGCAGTGGTTATTCCGCCACAAAACACGGAAGCTCTCGTTCGTGGTGAGCGCATGGGGCTCGCTCGTGGTGCACGTCGCGGCGTGGGCGTGGATCCTGAGCAGCTGATCATGTGATTTACCACGGAGGTCGCGGAGGAAAAGGGAGGACACGGAAAGGCCGCTGCACTCTCATTCTCTTTACTCCGCGTCCTCCTTTCCCTTCTGCGACCTCCGTGTTCCAATCCAGAGCGTTGCGGATAACGCGTCCTCTCACGGGGCGGTTCGTGCTGCTGCGTCCAAGAGCGGATCAGAGACCCGCTTTACTTTTCAATCCGGTCTCCCGTCACCGGGCTCCTGGCTCAATCACGGATCGTTGTTCCGTTCGTACCAGATGTACTTCTTTTCGGGGAGATCGTAGATGACGCGGAAATAACCTTCGCCGCCGTCGTTCATCCAAAAGGGCTCCTGCTTCCAACGATCGGGATTATAGGTCTTGTCGACGACCTGCTGTTTTTCCTCCGGCGTCAGTTCGCTCAGGAAATAGCTGAGGAAAAGCAGGCGTGCGTCGCTGAACTCAACTCCCGCGACCTGCCGGCGCACTTGGCTCCAGTCGTCGTGGCGCGTGCGGCCGTGCATCTTGATGTAGTCCTCCAGGCCGTTCTCGACGCCCACGAGATCCTTTTCCGTCGGCGTCCAATAGCCCGTGATGCCCTGCGGCTTGAAAAAGCAGACGGCCTGCAGCAACGCGGCGGCTTTTTCCTTGGGGAAAATCACCGTTCTTTCCGGCGGCACCAGGACTTTTACGGAGGTGGGGGAGGCGGAGGTCGGGGAGGACTGATCGCTGCTCATGGCTTTCGAAAATTTAAAACGGAGAAGGAGATTGGCAAATCCGGAGGACGCCGGGGCTGCACCGAAGCATGACGGCTGCGACGGCCGGACGTTTCTCGGATTCTCAGCCGTGCAGGTAGGTGTTCAGGAGATTTTCGAGGTACTCCTGGTGCCCGGATCGCGGGGTGGGCTCGCCGAGCTTGGTCAGCACGGCGCGACTGAGCTCGCGGAATCCGGCGCGGCGTTTCTCGATGTCGCGGCCGAGGCCGCTGTCGTAGCTGGCGTAGCGGGCGCGGACGAATTCCTCGAAGCGTCCTTCCGCGAGAATTCGTCGCGCGAAACGGAAGGCGAGGGCATAGGCGTCCATGCCGCCGATATGGGCGTGAAACAGGTCCGCGGGATCGATGCTCGGACGGCGCAGCTTCGCGTCGAAGTTGAAGCCGCCGCGTCCGAGTCCGCCGGCGCGGAGGATGGAGACCATGGCGAGCGTCAGCTCCTTCACGTCGGTGTTGAACTGGTCCGTATCCCAGCCGAGCAGCAGATCACCGGTGTTGG
>CALFNJ010000083.1 GCA_937902865.1 uncultured Opitutaceae bacterium | reverse complement strand
CGCTGCTGGACTATTTCACCGAGCGGCGCGCGGTGAGCGACGAGCTGTTCACGCGCTTTTCCGGCCGCAAGCTCGCGCACGAAAATTCCGACGGCGACTGGGCGCGGCAGCGGAAGGCCATCACGGATTTCCTCGGCCTGCCGTCGATGCCGGCGACGGCCCGCCCGGAACGCGCGGAGGAATTCGCGGGCCGTTACCGCGCGGGCACGGGTGACGAATGGGTCGTCACGGCGGATTCCGCCGGCCTGTGTCTCACCACCGACAGCCCGGCGCGGTTGCTGCCGCGCGGCCGTGATCGCGATCGTTTCGTGATCGAGGGGCTCTGTGTCGAGCTGACGTTCCAACGCTCGGCCAGCGGCGCGATCGAGGCCATCGCGTGCGCCGGCAACCTCCCGGACTTGCCTCCGCGCTGGACGCGCGTGTGAGTCTGCCCCGCCGATGAATCCGCCTGCTCCCGACGTCGCCCGCCAGAACCAGCTCCGGGTGCTGCGCGCGCTCGACGAGGCGGCGGCGAAGCTCGAATCGCTCGAGCGGGCAAAGCACGAACCCATCGCGATCGTCGGCCTGGCCTGCCGCATGCCGGGCGGCGTGCGCGACGCGGCGGCGTTCTGGCGTCTGCTCAAGGCCGGCGTCGATGGCACGAGTGAGGTGCCGGCCGATCGCTGGGATGCGGACGCGCTTTACGATCCCGATCCGGAAGCGCCCGGAAAAATCTGCACGCGGCGCGGTGCGTTTCTCGACGAGGTCGACCGTTTCGATGCGACTTACTTCGGCCTCTCTCCGCGCGAGGCCGCCGCGATGGACCCGCAGCAACGCCTGCTGCTCGAGGTCGCGCACGAGGCGCTCGACAGCGCGGGCCGGCTCGGCGACCGGCACGACGAGAATTCCACCGGCGTTTTCGTCGGCCTGACAAACAACGACTACGGCCAGCTCCTGAAGGCCACGGCGGGCGATCGTCCGCTCGATGCCTACTACGTCACCGGCAACGCGCCCAACGCCGCCGCCGGCCGCATCTCTTACCTACTCGGGCTGCGCGGACCCTCGCTCACGATCGACTCGGCGTGCTCCTCGTCGCTGGTGACGGTGCACCTCGCGTGTCAGTCGCTCCGCGCCGGCGAGTGCGCGCTCGCGCTCGCCGGCGGCGCCAATCTCATCCTCGCACCGGAAGCGTCCGCCGCCTTGTCGCGGGCGTGCATGCTGGCGCCCGATGGCCGTTGCAAGACCTTCGATGCCGCCGCGGACGGCTACGCGCGCGGCGAAGGCTGCGGTCTCCTCGTCCTCAAGCGCCTGAGCGACGCGCAGCGCGACGGCGACTGCGTGCTCGCGGTGATCCGCGGCAGCGCGGTGAACCAGGACGGGCCGAGCAGCGGCTTCACCGTACCGAGCGGTGCCGCGCAGCGAAAACTTCTGCGCGCCGCCCTCGCAGCGGCAAAGCTCGCGCCGGCCGATATCGATTACGTCGAAGCGCACGGCACCGGCACCGCTCTCGGCGACCCGATCGAGGTCAACGCGCTCGCGGAGGTGCTCGGCGCACAGCGTCCGGCCGAGCATCCGCTGCTCCTCGGCTCGGTGAAAACCAACATCGGCCATCTCGAATCCGCCGCCGGCGTCGCGGGCCTGATCAAGGCGGTGCTTTCGCTCTGGCATCGCGAGCTGCCGGCGCATCTCCATTTCCGCAATCCGTCGCCGCATATCCCGTGGCGTGAACTGCCCGTTGCCGTGGTCGCCTTCCCGCGTGCGTGGCCCGAGATGAATCGTCCGCGGCGCGCCGGCGTGAGTTCGTTCGGCGTCAGCGGCACCAACGCGCACGTGATCCTCGAGGAGGCGCCGGGCGGCGGCGTGCCGCGCGAGCTGCCGCTGCCGAAGCGCCGTTTCCGGGGCGAGCGGCACTGGGCGCCGCCGCGCCCGACCGAGACAAGCGGGGCTGACTGGCTTTATCATGTGGCGTGGCGCGATCGGGCGCGGCGTGAACGCGAACTTTCGCCCGTGGCGTTCGCTCCGGCGGGCAATGTCGATCGCGAGCTGCGCGCCTGGCTCGCCAGCGCGGAGAACCAGCCCGGCAATCGGGCCTATGGTGATTGTCTCGCGGTCCTGGAAAAGGCCGCCGCGGGTTATGCGCGTCAGGCGGTCCACGCGCTCGGCGCGGCGGCAGTGCGCGACGTGGCCGCGCCGCACCGGCGGCTGTTCTCGCGGCTGCAGTCGCTCGCGGCCGGTTCTGACGGCAGTGAGGACCCGACGGCGTTGCTGGCCCAGCTGCGGGCGACGGTGCCCGAGGCGATCGCGGAGGCGACGCTGCTCTCGCGCTGCGGCACCCAGCTCGTCGACGTGCTGCGCGGCCGGGTCGATCCGCTGAGCCTGCTGTTCCCGGCGAACGAGCCGATCACGGCGGCCAATCTCTATCAGCAAACGCCCACCGCCCGCGCCGCCAACGCGCTCGTGCACGCCGCGCTGGCTGCGGTGTTGCCGGCCGGACGTCCGCTGCGGGTGCTCGAGATCGGCGCGGGCACGGGCGGCACGACGTCCGCCGTGCTGCCCGCGCTGCCGGCCGAGGGCGCCGAATATATCTTCACCGATGTCTCGCCGCTCTTCGTGACGCAGGCCCGCGAGCGTTATCGCGATCGTCCGTGGATCCGCCCGCAGCTGCTCGACATCGAGCGCGATCCGCTCGCGCAGGGTTTCGCGCCCGGCGAATTCGACGTCATCATCGCGGCGAACGTGCTCCATGCCACGCGCGACCTGCGCGCGACATTGAGAAACGCCCGGCGCCTGCTCGCCGGCGGCGGCGTGCTCGTGCTGCTGGAGGCGACGGCGCCGCTCGGATTTCTCGACCTGATCTTCGGCCTGACGGAAGGGTGGTGGCGCTTCGCCGACACCGAGCTGCGACCGGCGCACGCGCTGCTCTCGGGCACGCGCTGGCGCGAGGTGCTGAAATCCACGGGCTTTGCGGACGCGGAGGCGTTTTCCTATCCCGAATCCTCCGGCGCGATCTTCGCCCCGCAAGCCGTCGTGATGGCGCGCGCGAGCGGCGCGACGCCGGTGCGAACGGAGCCGGCCCCCGGCGACTGGCTGATCGTCGCCGAGGAGAACGCGAAGCTCGTCGAGCCGCTGGCGGCGAAGCTGACGGCGGCCGGTGGCAGCTGTGAGCGCGTTTCGCCGCAGGATGATTTCGCGGCGCGCCTCGCCTCGCGGCCGACCTGGCGCGGCGCGATCCACGCCGCGGCCCTCGGCGCCGCCGATCCGCTGGCGTCCGCGCCGCTGGAAAGTGCGCTGCGGCTGACGCAGGCGCTCGCCGCCCGGCCGCTGCCGCTGTTTTTCCTGACGCGCGACGCGCAGGCGGCGAAGGCGGACGACGCGGTCGAAGGACTGGGCGGCGCCGGACTGTGGGGCTTTGCGCGCACGGTGACGCAGGAGCATCCGGAGCTGCGGCCGGTGTGCATCGATCTCGATGGCAGCGTCGAGGCCTCGGCCCTTGCCGCGGAAATGCTCGCGCCCGACGGCGAAACCCAGATCGCGTGGCGCGGCGAAACGCGTCGGGTCGCGCGTCTCGCGCGCGGGGATGACGGCACGAGTCAGGGTCGCGTGGCGGTCCGTGCGGACGCGACCTATCTCATCGTTGGCGGGCTCGGCGGCTTGGGCGTGCCGCTCGCACGCTGGCTGGTCGAACGCGGCGCCCGGCAGGTGGTGCTCGCGGGCCGTTCCGCGCCGACCCCCGCCGTGGAGGGAACCCTGCGCGAACTTGCCGCTGACGGCGCCGAGGTGCGCGGCGTGCGCCTGGATGTTTCCAAGGAGGTGGACGTCGCTCGCGTGCTGCAGGAGATCGCGGCGACGCCGTGGCCGCTGCGCGGCATCGTGCATGCGGCGGGCGTGCTCGATGACGGCATGGTGCCGCAGCAGACGTGGGAAAAATTTCAGCGCGTGCTCGGTCCGAAGGTCGCCGGCACGTGGCATCTGCATCGGCTGACGCGCGGCGTGCCGCTCGACTGGCTGGTCCTGTTTTCGTCGGCGACGTCGCTGCTCGGCTCGCCCGGCCAGGCGAACCACGCGGCCGCGAATGCGTTCCAGGACGCGCTGGCGCAGCACCGGCGCGCGCGGGGCTGGCCGACGCTCAGCATCAACTGGGGACCATGGTCCGAGATCGGCGCGGCGGCACGGCGCGACTTTGGCGTGCGCGTGAAGACCAAGGGCATCGGCACGATCGCGCCGGCGAAAGGCTGGCGCGCCTGGACGCGGCTCGGCGAAAAACTCCCGACGCAGGTCGCCGTCGTGCCGGTCAACTGGCCTGAGGTGCCGGCGAACCTCACCGCGACGCCGTTCTTTTCCGAAGTGCGGACGGCCGCGCCGGCGCTCGCCTCCGAGGCGGCCGCACCGGCTGAGGCCTGGGCGACGCTCCCCCTCGCGGAGCGCACGGCGCGTCTGCTTGCGGAAGTGCGGACGCAGGTCGCGCGTGTGCTCGGGCTCGATGGTCCGGGACGTGTCGATCCCGCCCAGGGATTTTTCGCGCTCGGCATGGACTCGCTGACGTCGGTCGAGCTGCGCAACCGGCTGCAGGCGCGCATCGGGCGTCCGCTGCCTTCGACCCTCGCGTTCGATGCGCCGACGGCGGAAAAACTCGCGGCCTTCATCGCTGGCCTGTGGGAGGAAGGAAATTTCACGGCGGAAATTCGCTCCGGCGCGGTCGCCGCGACTGCCACCGAGGCTAAGCGCGCGTCCAATTCGGCGAGCGGCGAAGAGACGGCCATCGCGATTGTCGGCCTCGCGCTGCGCTTTCCCGGAGCCAGCACGCCGGAGCAAGTGTGGGAGCTGCTGCGCAACGGCGGGGATGCGATCACCGAGGTGCCGCGCGAGCGCTGGGACATCGACGCGTTCTACGACGCGGATCCGGCCGCGCCGGGGAAGATGATTACGCGCCACGGCGGCTTCATCGCGGGCGCGGACCAGTTTGACGCGGCGTTTTTCGGCGTGTCGCCGCGCGAGGCGGAGCACATGGATCCGCAGCATCGGATTCTGCTCGAGACTTCATGGGAGGCGCTGGAGCGCGCGGGCCTCGCGGCCGAGGCACTCGCGGGCACGCCGACCGGCGTGTTCGTCGGCATCAGCAATCAGGATTACACGCAGCTCCTCGCGGCGCGCGGGCTCGACGCGATCGATCCCTACGTCGGCTCGGGCAACGCGCACAGCGTCGCGGCGGGACGGTTGTCGTACACCCTCGGGCTGAGA
>CALFNJ010000082.1 GCA_937902865.1 uncultured Opitutaceae bacterium | reverse complement strand
AATCCGGTTGGCCACAAAAAGGCCCAAAGGATCTTCACTTTTAAACAGAGTCTCCATCGCGCCTATAGGCGCGCGCGCGAGCAGCGCCGGAACTTGGGATCTTGGCGCTTTTTTGTGGCCAACTGGATCGGAGAATCACGCGGCAAATTTGGATGCCCAAGCGCCTTTGCGCTCAGCCTGGCAAATTGAGTCACTACCGAACCTTCGGCTGGCTTGCGTCTGCGTGACCGGCCCCATGGGATGCCAGCGGTGCCCTCACCCAAACTGTCCGTCATCATCCCGGTCTACAACGAAGCCGCCACGCTCGAGGAGATCATCCGTCGCGTGCGCGCCACGGGACGGGTGGATGAACTGCTGGTGGTGGACGATGGCTCGTCCGACGATTCCGTCGCAATCCTGAGCCGCCTGGCCGAACAGGGCAACCCGCCGCTCCGGATCCTGCGCCACCCGCGCAACCAGGGAAAGGGCGCCGCGATGCAAACCGGCCTCGCGGCCGCGACCGGCGATGTCGTGCTCGTGCAGGATGCCGATCTTGAATACAATCCGGCGGACTATCCGGCGCTGCTCGCCCCCTTCGCGAACGATCCGCGGGTGGACGTGGTGTACGGATCGCGCAACCTCCAGCGCAATCCGCAATCGAGCTTTTCCTTCTATTGGGGCGGACGATTTCTCAGCTGGGTGACCAACCTCCTCTACGGTTCGCGGATCACGGACGAGGCCACCGGCTACAAAGTCATCCGCACGCGCCTGCTGCGCGAAATGGAGTTGGAACGGTCCGGATTCGAATTCTGCTCCGAGGTCACGGCCAAGCTTCTTCGCCAGGGCGTCCGCATTCACGAGGTGCCGATCTCGTACCGGCCGCGATCTCGTGAGGAAGGGAAGAAGATCCAGTGGTGGGATGGCATCGTCGCGATCCAGACGCTGTTGAAATACCGTTTTTCGCGCGCTCCGAAACGCGCGGAGTCGTCGTCGAACGCCACCCGCTGAGGCAGCGGCGGCTTCCCCCTCCCGAGTCGCTCAGGGCCGACGGCGGGCCGCTTCGTCCCGCAGCATCCGAACCTGCTGAAGATTCTGGATGACGCCCTGCTCATTGGGACGGGCCCGGAGGACAAACTCATACTGCACGATGGCCTCGTCGTAGCGACCGGCGAGCGCGAGCGAATTGCCGAAATTGTTGCGGGCCTGGAGGCTGTTGGGCTGGATCCGCACCGCCGCCGCGAACTGCTCCGCCGCCTCCGCGTGCCGGCCGGATTTCGCCAGCGCGAGACCATAGTTGAGCAGGGCGTGATCGTTCAGCGGTCGCTTCACGGCCGTGTCTGCCCAAAGGCTGAGCTCGGTTCGATAGGTCGTGTTGCGGGAGAAGGTCAGCCAGCCAGCGCCCACCGCCAGCGCGAGCACGACCGGGAAGGCGCGGCGTCCGATCAGCGCGTAGGCCCCCACGACCACGCCAGCCAGAATCGTCGCGAGCGGCAGGTACATGCGGTGTTCCACGATGATCTGCAGCGTCGCGGGAAGGAGACTCGTGGGAGCGAGGATGGCGAAGATCCACGCGCCGAGAAACCCCAGCCGCGGGCGCCGCCATAAGCCGAGCAGCGTTATCGCTGCGAGCGCGATCACCGGCAGCGCCCACGGCAGCGCTTCGCCGAGCGTCGGAGGCGTCACCAATTCGCCATATTCAAAGGCCAATGGATGCGGCCAGAAGGTCAGACCCAGATAGCGGGTCACCGCCTCGAACTGCGTCAGGCCGTGCCCGATCCACATCGAAACATCGTCGAAATGAAACACCCCGCTGCGATTGCCGCCCGTGCTGGCAACGAAGATGAAAAGCGGCAGCCAAGTGGACAGGAGCGCGAGATGCATCCAGCGATGCCGGTGCCAGGCCTCGCTGAAACCGCCGCTGATGAACGCCCGGTCGTAGAAAAAAATCAGGACCGGAATGACGATCGGGACCTCCTTGACTGACACCGCACAGAGACACATCGCCCAGGAGAAAATTCCCCAACGCCACGCGCGGCCCGAATCGACCCAGCGGACAAAGCCATAGAAGGTGAGCAGGAAAAACATCCCCATCAGCGACTCCGCGCGCTGCACGATGTAGGTCACCGCTTCGGTCTGGAGCGGGTGCAGGATCCAGAGCAGCGCGACCGCAAACGCCAACGGCCGGGCATCGCGGCCAAAGCGCGCCGCGAGCGGGGGACGCAGCAGGGTGCGGCCGATCAATCCATAGAGCGCGAGCGCCGCGATCACATGGATCAGAAAGTTCGCCACGTGATATCCGCCCACATCCAAACCGTTGAGGGCGTAATTCAGGCCGAAGCTGAAATTCAGCCCCGGCCGGCCGGCGACCGTCAGCGCTCCCTGCCCTTTTGGCGGCCACCACGCCTCACCGAGGCTGCGAATCGTGGGATTGTTGGGAATCGAAGCCAGGTCGTCGAAAACGAACGGGACCCGGAAACTGTTGGAATAAGCCAGCAACGCCGCGATCGCGAGGGCCAGACCGCCAAGCACGCGCCAGACGAGCGCGGAGGCGCCTTCATTCGGCGTGACAGTCGGAGAAGGCGGACGGCTTTTCATCATCCTCACCTCAGCGGGAGCCCGACTGCTTCATCGCCCGGGCGTGCCGCAAATTTTCCCGCACGTCCGCCTCGTCGGGATGCGTCTGCAGGATCCGCTCATATTCGACAATCGCGTCGTCGAGGTGTTCGGTCACCAGGAGGGCATTGGCGAGGTTGAAACGGGCGTGGACGTTCTCCGGCTCAGCCTGCAGAACCTTGCGATACTCCTCGATCGCCTCGGGAAACCGGCTGGCCTGGATCAGCAGATCCCCCAGGCCCAGATGCGCGGCAGCGAGACCTGGCTGGAGCCGGATCGCTTCCAGATAGCTGCGGGCGGCCGCTGGAATATCGCCCTGGCGCGCCTGCACCGCGGCCAGATCCGCGTGGGCCTGGGCCAGGGTGGGATCCAGTCGGAGCGCGGCTTCGTATTCGTGAATCGCACCGTCAAGCCGGCCCACCTGGCTGAGCGCCAGTCCCAGGTTGTAGTGAATGTCGGGCGAAGTCGGCTGCAGCTTGAGCGCGGCGAGATACTGCGTGACCGCGTCCGCCGGCCGACCGATCCGCGTCAGCGCAATGCCGGCGTTCACGCGGGCATCGACGAAATTCTCCTCCACGTTGATGGCCTTGAGAAAGAACGGCACCGCGTCCGCCGGCCGATTCGTGCGCGTCAGCACGATGCCCAGGTTATAGTTGGCCGAGGGATATCCCGGCCGCAGCTGCACCGCCGCCCGGAAGCAGCGCTCGGCCTCGACGAGATTGTCCCGGGCGAGCCAGAGGGAGCCGAGATTGTTGTAGGCGCGTGCATTGTCGGGGCGTTTTGCGACGGTATCGGTCCAGATCGCGAACTCGCTCCGGTAATCCCGATTGCGGATCGTGGCGAGAAACCCGAACGCGACGGCCAGTGCCGCGAGGATCCAGAATCCACCCCGCCCGAGCCAGCGCTGGACTCCCACCACCAGCAGCACCAGCACCGCCGCCAGGGCGAGGTAGATCCGATGCTCGAAGATCGTATCGACGATCGGAACGAAGCTGGAGGTCGGGGCCAGAATGCCGAAGAACCAGCATCCGAGGAAGCCCAGCACGGGGCGCCACTTCAGCGCGGCGACGGTGCCCGCCAGCAAGGCCAGCACCACCAGCCCGGAAAGCGCGATCCGCAGCCCGTTTTCCTCCAGCACCGAACCGCCGTAATCGAGGATCAGCGGAGAGGGCCAGAAGATCATCCGCAGGTAATGGAGGACGACGCCAAACTCGGTCCCCGCGAACTGATACCAGCGGGTGCCGGAGTTGAACGCTCCCGCCTCGCCGCGGCTGCCCGACCCAAGCATCAGCCACGCGAGCAACAGCCAGGTCGCCGCCAGGCCGGCATAGAGCCACCAGCGACGGCGCCAGGCATTTCCGAACGAACCTGCGACGAAAGTCCGGTCGTAGAAGAACACCATCACCGGCGCGGTGACCATGACCTCCTTGGCCGCCATGCCGAGAAGGCAGAAGGCGATGGTCAGAAGATACCAGGCGCTCCCCTTCTCGACCGATGTCGCCCGGATGAACGCGTAGAGCGTCAGGAGGTAAAGCAAGCTGACCTGGGATTCCGCGCGCTGAATCAGATAGGTGACCGCCTCGGTCTGGATCGGATGCAGAATCCAGAGCAGCGCCGTCATGAACGCGATCGGCACCGCGGCATGACCAAGGCTGTCGGCCAGCACGGGCTGCAGCAGGGAACGGCGGACGACGCCGAAAAGCGCGAGCGCGGCGAGGCAGTGGATGGCGAGGTTGACCCAGTGATAACCTCCGACGTCCAGGCCGCCCAAGGCGTAGTTGATCGCCAGGCTTAGATTCAACAGCGGCCGGCCGTTGACGGTCAGTGCAGCCCAAGGCGGGCCTTTCAGGACCTCACCCAGATGAGAGAGATGACGGATGGTCTCGTTCTGAACGATGGACGCACTGTCATCGAAAATGAACGGGACGGAAAAACTGTTATGGTAGGCCGCGAGCGCGGCGAGCACGAGGGCGAGGCCCGCCAGCCAGATTGGCCGCTCCCAAGAAAGAAATGACGCCGGTCGACCCGACGCCAGCGGAGGCTTCATCTCCCGTTCCATCCTCTCCCCTCATCCGCGCTATTCCCCATCACGCGCACGGCGCGGCGATGGCCGATCGGTCCGGCAAGACACCGGTGGACGAGTCGTTTTCGCTGGGGCATCAGCGGATGTTTTGAACCGCTGCGAAACAAGTCAACGGCAGCGCGCAGGGCGAGCATGCCACCGCCGCTCCGAGCCGAGGATTTGGCCAATCCGTCCGCAAAGCACGCTGCCGGATTACGCACCGAACCCGGCCAGCTCACGGCTGCGGCGACCTTCAAACGGCTGCGTCCGGGCAAAAAAAAGCTCCCCCGCGGGGTGACGGGGGAGCTCGAAAGGAGGACGACGGCAGCCGGTGTTATCGGCTGCCGGGTCTTGTCCGATCAGAAGTCAAACGTGGTGGTCACGAAGAACGTCCGCGGATCCAGGATGCGGTACTGCGCGGGAGCGCCATTCGCCTGGAAGAGCGTGGTCGTGAGACCGCCGCTCTCGGTCAGGGACGGGGCGTTCACCTGGAACTTTGCCCGGGCGCTCTTGCCGAACATCGGGAGGCTGATCGAGTAAGCTGGCCGCACGTCCAGTTTC
>CALFNJ010000081.1 GCA_937902865.1 uncultured Opitutaceae bacterium | reverse complement strand
CCTGGAAAACATCCTCAACACCCCGCCGCCCCCGCCCCCGCCGAACGTGCCCGCGCTGGAGGAGGCGATGAAGAACAACCCCGATGCCTCGCTGCGTGAGCAGCTCGCCATGCACCGGAAGAACCCGACTTGCGCCGGCTGCCATAACCGGATGGATCCGCTCGGCGTCGGCTTCGAAAACTTCAACGCGATCGGCGCGTGGCGCACGCAGGACGGCAAGCTGGCGATCGACGCCTCGGGCACCCTGCCGGACGGCCACGCCTTCTCCGGTCCGGCCGAGCTACGGAAGCTCCTCATGAACGACCGCAGGGCCTTCGCCTCCTGCCTTGCCGAAAAGATGCTCATCTACGGCCTGGGCCGCGGCGTCGAATCCTTCGACCGCCCGACCCTGAAGGACCTCGCCGCCAAGGTGGAGGCCAACGACTACCGCTTCTCCGCTCTCGTCATCGAAATCGTCAACAGCCTGCCCTTCCAAAAACGCTCGAAGGAAAACACATGAACTTCATCACGAAAAAACACCTCGAACGGCGGACGTTCCTCAAGGGCATGGGTGCAGTCATCGCCCTACCGATGCTCGACTCGATGCTCCCCGCGCTGGCCAAGGCCTCCGAGGTCGCTGCGACCAAGGCGCCGAACCGGCTGGGATTCGCCTACATCCCGAACGGCGTGACGATGAACGCCTGGAAACCCGCCGCCACCGGCAACGCCTTCGAGTACACGCGCATCCTGAAGCCGTTCGAGACGTACCGGAACGACCTCATGGTGCTCTCCGGCCTCGGCCACGAGACGCCCAAGCCCGTGCGCGACGGCGCGGATGACGCCGCGAACGCGCAGCAGGCGGCGCCCGCTGCCGCAGCCGCGAAGGGCGGCGACGAACTCATTCCCGGCCAGCCCGGCGGCCATGCGACGGCTGGCTCGCTCTATCTCACCGGCGTGCGGCCGAAGAAGACCATCGGCATGGATGTGCAGTCCGGCACGTCGGTCGACCAGGTCATTGCTGCCACGATCGGCGGCAAGACCCGGCTGCCGTCGCTCGAGTTGAGCTGCGACGACACCCGCTCCGTCGGTAACTGCGACGGCGGCTACAGCTGCGTCTACAACAACACGATCTGCTGGCGGAACCCGCATTCGCCGCTCCCGCCGGAAACGAATCCGCGCATGGTCTTCGAGCGCCTCTTCGGCACCGAGGATTTCGGCATGGACCCGCAGGTCCGCGCCCGCCGCGCGCAGTATCGTTCCAGCATCCTCGATCTCGTCGGCGACCGCGCGAAGGGCCTGATGGGCACGCTCGGCTCGGCCGACAAGCGCAAGGTCGATGAATACCTCTACGGCATCCGCGAAATCGAGAAGCGCATCCAGGCCGCCGAGAACGAAGCGCAGGTCGAGCCCGGCATCGACAAGCCGTCCGGCATCCCGGCGCAGTTCGCCGACCACCTGAAGCTCATGTTCGATCTCCAAGTCATCGCCTGGCAGGCCGACCTCACCCGCGTCATGACGCTGATGATCGGCCGCGAGGGCAGCCTCCGCACCTATCCGGAGATCGGCGTGCCCGATTCGCATCACCCGCTCACGCACCACCGCGGCAACCCGGTGTTCATCGAGAAGGTGACGCAGATCAACACCTACCACGCGAAGCTCTTCACCTACTTCATCGACAAGCTCAAGAATACGCCCGACGGCGACGGTTCGCTGCTCGACCACTCGATGGTCGTTTACGGCAGCGGCATCAGCGAAGGCAACACGCACGACCATTCGGACCTCCCGACGGTCGTGTTCGGCCGCGGCAACGGGCAGCTCAAGTCCGGCGGCCACCACATCGCCTACACCGCGGGCACGCCGATGAGCCGCATGTACCTCTCCCTGATGGGCTGCATGGGCGTCCCGCACGACGACTTCAACGGTCTGCACAATCCGCTGACCGAGATCGTGATATAAGCGGATTCGGAATCGGCGCAGGCCGATCCGTAGCAGCCGCCGTGAGGCGGCTGTTTCATTTTACGGCAGCGCGCTTGGTCAACAGGTCGCGAAGTGGCAGCAGGTCCGGCGTCCATTTTCGCACTTCGAGCGCCTTCTAAACCCAGCGGCCTCACGGCCACTGCTACATGGAGCTAGAGACCAATCGGTGATCGAGCTGAGGACGTGACCTCCCGGTCGCGTTCTCCGATCCGGCGACCGGGAGGTCGCCGCCCCATTTTCAAACCCGCTTCAACTCAATCGGGTAAGGCGCGTTATCCCTAACGCGCTGGACTCCCGGTTGGCGACGCGAACGGGCGTCCGCAAGGAACGCCCCTACATCGGAAATCCGATCTCTGTGTTTCCGCGTCTCTGCGCGAACCGGATCGTGATCGGTCAGTCGCAAGGTAGGGCGAACCGTCCCGGTGAGCCGCGGCTCGGCGGGGACGCCTCGCCCTACCTTTTCGATCCTCTCTCCTCAGCTCGCTGCGCGCAGGTCGATGTAGCCGCGCTGCACGTCGACCGAGACCAGCTGCACCTTGAGCGTGTCGCCGATCTTGCGGCCTTCGACGCCGCTGATGAGGCGACCTTCCACCGGTGGACGGAGCAGGCGCACCCACGTGCCCTTGTCGGAGGCGCCGGTGACCAGCGCGTTGAACCGGTCGCCGATGCGGCCGGCGAGCAGCAGCGCGGCGGCGGATTTCGAGACCTGCCGCTCGACCTTCTTCGCCGCGTCCTCCTGCTCGGTGCAGCGCAGCGCGAGTGCCTCGAGCTCGGAGGTGGAATACGGCAGCGGCTTGCCGGCGATCGCAGCCTTGAGCATGCGCTGGGAAATCAGATCGGGATAACGGCGATTCGGCGCGGTCGAGTGCGTGTAGTCGCGGACCGCGAGGCCGAAGTGCCCGGTGGGCGCCTGGCCCGGCTGCTCGACGACATATTCGCCGGCACCCATCAGCTTGATGATCGTGAGCGACAGATCCGGAAACCGCAGCGGATCCGCCTCGCGTTGCAGGCAGAGGAATTTCTCGAGGGCCGGCGCATCGGGCGCCGCGGGCAGGGTGGTGCCGCGGGTCGCGGCGATCTCGACGATGCGGTCCCAGTGCGTCGGCACGCGCACGACGCGGCGTAGCGACGGGATTTTCTTCGCGGCGAAGAATCGCGCGACGACGCCGTTGGCCGCGACCATGAGATCCTCGATCAGGTTGCGCGCGCGATTCGGGCTGTCGGCGATCAGGTCCTGCAGGACTGAGCCGGAGAAGACCGGCTTGGTCTGGATCGTCTCGAGCGAGAGCGCGCCCTGTTCCTGGCGGCGGTTGCGCAGCAGGCCGGTCATCCGATCCTGCAGGCGCAGGTTCTCGTCGAGCCCGGGCACGGCCGCGAGGGCGGGCGGGATCGGTCCGGTGCCGTCGAGCCAGGCCGCGACGCTCGGATAGGCCAGCTTCGCGTGGTTGCGCACGAGCGCGGGATAGACGTCCGACTTCTGCGGCTCGCCGCCGGCGCCGAAGGTCATGTCGACCACGATGGCCAGCCGGTCGACGTTCGGATTCAGCGACGTGAGATCGGTCGACAGTTTCTCCGGCAGCATCGGGAAAATTTCCGCGGCCGTGTAGACGGAGGTCGTGTTCTGGCGGGCATGCGCGTCGATCGGCGAGCCCTGTTTCACGAGCGAGGCAACGTCGGCAATCGCGACGCAGAGGCGCACGGAGCCGCCGGGCAGCGCTTCACCGACGGAGAGCTGGTCGAGATCGCGGGAGTCGTCGTTGTCGATCGAGCACCACAGCAGCTGGCGCAGATCGCGCGTGCCGGGGGCGGGAGAGAGGTCAGGACCGTGGATCGCCTCCAGTTCGGTCAGGGCGGAGCGGGAAAATTCCGGGGCGAGCCCCCGTTCTTCCATCACCCGCCAGGCAATATCTCGCAACAGGACACGTTGTTCTCGGCCATTGAGTTCAGTCATGGGGTCGCACGGTTGGAAGCGTTCGCGGTGCCGCGGTCAATCAGCGGATGGTTGGGTTCACACAGAGGACGCGGAGTACACAGAGGGAACAATGCGACCCATGCCTGCAAGGTTTGTTCGATCTCTGTGTTCACTGAGTCTCTGCGTGAAACCGGTTTGGAAATCTGCCGCTGACGGAAAAAGTGCATGAAGCCTGGCACTGCGGGGCGATTGGCGGGTCTGTGCGCGGCCAACCCTTCAACTCCCTATCCCCATGGCTCATCTCCTTCTCGCCATCTTCCTGATTGTTTTCGGCATCAACGCGCTGCTCGGCGTCGCGATTCCCGCCTGGATCCTCGGCATTCTCGCGCTCATCGCTGGCATCATGTTCCTGGTGGAACGCGCCGGCGGAGCCCGCCTGCCGAAGGCCTGAACTACCCGCTGCGACACGCAGCAACATAAGGCGGGTCTCCAACCCGCCGTTTGGTGTTCGCACATGATGAGGTGGAGCGTGTTGACCTCAACACGCTGTTAGGCTCCGTCCGGCTTTGGGTGCGGACAGACTCTCCAACGCGTTGAGGTCAACGCGTTCCACCTTCGACGAGCGTAGGGCACTCGCCATCAATCTCAGCGGTCCCGATCCCGGTCGCGATCGCCCCCGCGATCACCGCGTCCACGGTCGCCGCGATCGCGATTGTCGTCGTCAGAAGGCGGCCGCGGCTGCGATGGAGCCGGCGGCGGCTGGAGACGGGGAAACATTCCTTGGGACGCTGGTGCAGGAGGACGTGCGGCGGGAGCCGGCGCTGGCGGCGGGGTGGAGGGGCGAGCGAAGTCGCGGCGGCCGCGGTCGTCGTTGTTGTTATTGTCGTCGCGGCGCCGTTCCGTTGGGACGCGATGCTCCGGCGTAGGCGCGGGCGTGGTGGGTTGCGGCGGACGGAAAGGCTGCACGACGGGACCGCGCATCGGCGGGACTACCGGCCCTTGCAAAGGCGCGACCGGCGGCTGCGGCGCTGAGGGGCGCGTGGCAGTGAAGTTGGGTCCCGGCCCGCGCGGTCCGGGACGATCCGGACCCCGATGGTCGTTGCCGTGATCGCTGCGCGTCCAGCCCGGCGGCCGCGGCGGAGCGCCGCGAATAGGACTTGGCTGGGCGATCTGCGGGAAGAGGCCATGACTCGAGGGCGAGCCCGGCACGGCGGGCCGCACGGGCGGGCGCGGCGGCGGACGGAAATTCGGCGGCGGGTTCCAGGGATGGCGTCCGGGATCGCGCACGTAACCGGGGCGGCCCGGGAAGATCGGATGCCGCCAGTCGCGGGAACCGCGCCAGTCGT
>CALFNJ010000080.1 GCA_937902865.1 uncultured Opitutaceae bacterium | reverse complement strand
CGAAGGCGGCCAGGCCAAACAGGGCGGGCACAGAAACCAAGTGGGGCAGCTTCATGGGGAGATTACTTTGAGCCGGCGCTGGCGGCCGCGGCGGCGGGCTTGAGATCGTGATCGAGCGCGGCGCCGTCGAAGGGGATCACGATCACCTTGCTGCCATGATTGTCGCCGCCCTTCTCCTGCTCCTTCGGGACGTCGAGCACGGCAAGAGTGACGGCGACGACGTGACCATCGGCGAGAACAACCCCTGGGCGCTCGAGCTTGTCCCAGCGATTCACCGTGCCGTCGGTGTAGCGCACGAAATCCCGGGTGGGATCGTACGCCAGGCCGCGGAGGGTCCAGCCGGTGATGCCGTCCGGCGACGTGAGATGAAATGCCTTCCGCTGGCTCCAGCTGTTGACGACGATGTGATAGAGTCCGCCGCTGAACCAGACGACGGGATCCTCCAGATTGCGCTGCTCGAGCCCGGCGATTTCCGGATAGATGCTGGGGCCTTGGGCGACGTACGGGCCGAGAATGCCGCTTTTGCTGAGCAGAATCTGACCGGCCCGCGGCACGATCATGAAGTCGCCGTCGGGGCGCACCATGACGCTGTAATTGGAGGCGCGGGCGCGCGTCTCGCCCTGGGTCACGATCGGGCCGAGCTTTTCCCAGGGGCCGTCGAGGGACTTGGAAACATACACCGTGCCCGGACGGGTCTCGCTGATGATAATGGCATAGCGCCCATCCGGCAGCTTGAGGGCGGTGACGTTGTGGCCTTTCCCGCCTTCGTCGTCCGGCCAGCAGAGTCCGCGATCGAGATAGGGGCCCAAGAGGTTGTCGCTGACGGCGTGCACCGCGACGGAACCCATCCAGCCATTGTGGCCTTTCGACTCATCCCAGCGGCTGGCGAAGAGATGGTAACGTCCATCCGGGCCCTGCAGGATCTGGCCGTCCCAATAGCAATAGCGGTTCTTCAGGTCCTCCAGTCCGTTGTGCGTGTCGCGCGGAAGCACGTTGTCCGCACCCCAGGCTTCCTTGGTCAACGCCGCGCGCGGCGGAATAGGTTGGAAATAGTCGATGAACGTTTTCCGGGCTGAAACGGATCCGGTCTCCTGGGCGAAGGCGGCACCGGAGGCGACGAGGAGACTGAGCATGACCGAGATGAAGGAAGGAGCGCGCGATGGCATGGGAGAATGGAGAATGAGGGGGGAAACCGGCGTGGATTTCTCAGCGGCAAAAAAAGTGCGGCGGATTGGAGGGGGTAGACGACAAGGGCCTGCCCGCATCAAGGCGTCTTCACCGGTTCGGGCGCATCGCTGAGTTTGGCCTCGGCGACATCGATAAACATCGCGGCCGGCCGTCCGTCGGCGCCGGCGGTGCGCACGGCGACGTCGCGCAGGGTCAGTCCTTTCACATGGCGCGCGTAGAAGCCGTAGGCGGGCACGGTGGCGCCGAAACGGCTGTATTCCGGCCAGCCGCGCTGGAGCACCTCGGGAGTAAGCTCTGCGAGCACATTGTGCGCGTCCTCGGCGGAACCGCCGCCCGGAAATGTCGCGGTGATATTGCTGAAGGTCAGGTCCTCGAGCGGATGTCCGGGCACGCCGGTCAGCTGAAAGCCGCAGGTTTTCGCGACCGGACCGGTGAGGTCGGCGTCGTCCACGACGATGTTGGCGAAGAGCAGGCCGTGCACGCGCTTCATCGGGGGGAGCTCGCTCGGCGCGTCGACCCACGCCTGTTTCTGGCAGAAGGTGAGGAAGACCGGACGCGGGACGTTCTTCATCACGAGGTCGGTGAAGACCATGTTCCGCATCTCCGCGCCTTCGTTCATCTGGATCTTCAGGCCGGAATCGTTGTGGTCGCGGAAGGTGCAGTGGGTGACGACCACATTTTCAAAATCGCCGCGCGAGAGCAGGCCGATCCGGACCCCGGCCCAACGGCTGCAGAAATGGCAATTGGCGATGACGACATCGCGGCAGGGCTTGTCGGGTAGCGAGGTCTGCAGGCAGATCGAGTCGTCGCTCGTATCGAAGGTGGAGTTGCTGACCCGGACCCGCGTGCAGCCATCGAAGTCGAGGCCATCGCCATTGATGTTGGCGCGGCTGAAGATCGTGATGCCATCGATCGCGATATCCGAGCAGTAGCGCCACTCCGTGGTCCACGAGGCCGGGGCCTGCAGGGTGAGATCGCGCATGCGCAGGCGCGTGCAGTTGAGGAAGCGGAGAAGCTTGGGGCGGTTGTGCTGCGGGTCCCCGGCCTCCGGGAGCAACTTGCCCTGGCCGTCGATCGTGCCGGTGCCCTCGAAGGAGATGTTGTCGGCGTCCTTCGCAAAGATCAGGCACCGATCCATGTGCGGCTCGCCGCGGTACATCGTGCGATCGGTGTCGGTGGCGTAGTCGGCGGCGTGCGGGCTGCCGAGGAGCACGGCCCCGGGTTCGAGGCGGAGGCAGAGATTGCTCTTCAGGTAGAGCGTGCCTGTGAGAAAGCGCCCGCCCGCGATCACCACGGTGCCGCCGCCGGCGTCATGGCAGCGATCGATGGCGGCCTGGATCGCCTTGGTGTCGAGCGTGATTCCATCCCCGATCGCACCGAGGCTGCGAACATCGATGATGACCGCGGCCGGCGACGCGGCTCGGACAAGCGCGGTCAGGAGAAAAAAGGCGAGGAGCAGGCGGTGGATCATGGCGGGCAGGGGTGAGGGGCGGGAAAGAAGCGTGCCCTGGCGCTGTTTGCCCGTTCAGGCAGATACTTCGATCATCGCCTTGAGCACGGCGGGGTTGCCGGCGATGGCGGTGGGAAAAACCTGCGGGACTTCCGCCAGGCCGAGCCGGTGGGTGATCCAGGGGCGCGTGTCGACCTGGCCCTGCTCCACGAGTCGGATGACTTCACGGAAGGTGTCGGGAGTCGAGTTGCGGCTGGCGCAGAGCGTGAGTTCGCGCCGGTGGAAATTGGGATCGTTGAACGACACGTCTCCCTGACAAAGGCCGACGAAGACAATCCGGCCGCCGTGGGCCGTGAGCTCGAAGGTACTTTCCATCGACTTGGGATTACCGGTGGCATCGATCACCACGGTGGGCAGCTCCCCGCCGCCGATCTCCCGGAGTCGCGCGGGCGCATCGGGGCCGACCGCCACTTGGTGGGCGACGCCCAGCTGGGAGCGGCAGAACGCCAGGCGGGTTTCGCTCACGTCCATCACGGCGAGGGTGGCGCCGCTCAGCCGAGCGAACTGGATCACGCTGAGCCCGATCGGGCCGGCGCCGATCACGAGGACGAAATCCTGCGGCGTGATCGCGGCCCGCTCGGCCGCGTGGGCGCCGATGCCGAGGGTTTCCACCAGCGCGAGCTGGTCGTAGCCCAGGCTGACGGAGCGGTGCAGCTTGTGCGCGGGCAGCGCCAGCAGAGGCTGCATGCCGCCGTCGATGTGCACGCCCAGCACCTTCAGCTCGACGCAGCAGTTCGGCCGGCCGCGCCGGCAGGCGAGGCAGCGTCCGCAGTTCAGGTAGGGCTCGACGGCGCAGCGATCTCCCACCTGCAGTCCGTGCGGTTCGTCTCCGGGATCGAGCACCTCGACGCCGAGCTCATGGCCCAAAATCCGCGGATAGTTGAAAAAGGGCTGCCGGCCCGCGAACGCATGCAGATCGGTTCCGCAAACCCCGATGCGATGAACCCGTACGAGGGCATGGTGCGGGAGGCGCGGCGGTTCGGGGCGTTCTTGGA
>CALFNJ010000079.1 GCA_937902865.1 uncultured Opitutaceae bacterium | reverse complement strand
CAGACATCGCGGCCGACCTTCTCACCCTTGAAGAAGGTGTAGATCATCACGATGAAGTAGATCGCGATACCGACGCCGAGAGTGAGAGCGCCGCAGGTGGCAATGAAGTTCGGGGTGTTCCAGCCCATGTTGCCGTCGTAGGTGAACGTGCGGCGGGGCATGCCGTTCAGGCCGAGGAAGTGCATCGGGAAGAACGTCGTGTTGAAACCGATGAAGACGATCCAGAAGGAGAGCTTGCCCCAGAACTCGCTGACCTTGCGGCCGAACATCAGCGGGAACCAGTAGTGGATGCCCGCGAGGAGGGCGAAGACCGAGCCGCCGATCAGCACGTAGTGGAAGTGGGCGACGACGAAGTAGCTGTCCTGCTGCTGCGCGTCCGCCGGGGCGGCCGAGTGCATGACGCCGGAGAAGCCGCCGATCATGAACATCCAGATGAAGCCGAGGGCGAACATCATCGGGGTGCGCATCTTGAGATGGCCGCCCCAGAGGGTGCCGATCCAGTTGAAGATCTTGACGCCGGTGGGGACCGCGATGGCCATCGTCGCGAGCGAGAACGCCGCGGTGGCGACCGTGCCCATGCCGGTGGTGAACATGTGATGGCTCCAGACCGCGAAGCCGAGGAAGCCGATACACGCGCCCGAGAAGACGACGATCGGGTAACCGTAGAGGGGCTTGCGCGAGAAGGTCGGGAGGATCTCCGAGATGATGCCCATCGCCGGCAGGATCAGGATGTACACCTCCGGATGTCCGAAGACCCAGAAAAGATGCTGCCAGAGGATCGGCATGCCGCCGTTCGAGGCCTCGAAGAAATTCGTGCTGAAGAGTCGGTCCATCATCACCTCGACCAGCGCGATCGTGATCGCGGGGAACGAGAGGATGATCAGGAAGGACGTGACCAGGGTCATCCAGACGAACACCGGCAGACGCATCATCGTCATGCCGGGCGCGCGCATGTTGACGATGGTGACGATGAAGTTGAGCGAGGCCGCGATCGACGCGACACCGAGGAGCTGCAGGCCCATCACCCACATGTCGATGGAGTGCTTGGGAATGTAGGTCTTCGACGTGAGCGGTGCGTAGCCGAACCAGCCGCCGTCCGGAGCGCCCCAGTGGTCGGCGGGAAGGAACCAGCCGATGTTGAGGATGATCGCGCCGACCACGAAGGTCCACAGCGAGAAGGCGTTCAACCGCGGGAAGGCGACGTCGCGCGCCCCGATCTGCAGGGGCATGATGAAATTGAAGAACGCGGCGCTCAGCGGCATGACGGCGAGGAAGATCATCGTCGTGCCGTGCATCGTGAACATCGTGTTGTACTGCTGGGCCGTCAGCAGGTGATTGTTCGGCACCATCAGCTGGAGGCGGATGAGGAGCGCCTCGACGCCGCCCACGAGGAAGAAGAAGAGCGCGAAGAGACCGTAGAGGAATCCGATCCGCTTGTGGTCGACGGTGGTCAGCCAGCTGATGAGGCCGGTCTGCGCCGTGGGACGATGGAAAATGAGCGGCCGCGCGGCGGAATCCGCGTCCTTGCCGATGAAGTGAGACTTAACCGTGGCGTCCATGGAAAGTGATTATTTGAGGCTGCTGAGGTAGGCGACGAGGGCCGTGATGTCGGCGTCGGTGAGCGTGAAGTTCGGCTTGCGCGTCTTCACATCAATATAGCCGCCGTTGTACATCTTGTTGCCCGGCTTGACCTGGTCGGGATGGCGGAGCCAGCGGGCGAGCTGCTCGGGATTGTTTTCCAGCAGGCCGGCCGCGATCGTGGTGCGCGCGCCGACGTGAGTGAGATTCGGACCGGTGATGCCCACGCCCTCGTGGCCGCGGACCGTGTGGCAGCCGATGCAGGTCTTTTCCTGGAAAAGCTTGCGACCCTGCGCGATCAACGCGGCGTCCTCATCCTTGTTCGGAAACTGCTGCTCCTTCCAGTTGTCGAGCGGCGAGACGTTCGGGCGGTCGTACTTGTCCGTGTAACCCGGCGCATTGCGGGTCCACTCCTTGAGCGCGGCGAACTGCGGCTTGGGCTGGCCGGTGGCGGCGGTGGCCGCAACGACGCGAGCGGTCGACTTCTGCGCGGTGAGCCAGTCCTTGAAATCCTTTTCGTCGAGGGCGATCACGCGGAAGCGCATGACGGCGTGCGAATCGCCGCAGTACTCCGCACACTGGCCCCAGAAGTAACCCGGCTGGTCGGCCTCGAGCCAGAGGCGGTTGCCGCGGTTCGGGATCATGTCGACCTTGCCCGCCAGCTTCGGCACCCAGAACGAGTGGATGACGTCGGTCGTGCGCAGGTTGATGTGCACGGGACGGCCGGCCGGAATGACCAGCTCGTTGCCAGTCGAAAGAGGACCCGAACCCTCGATCGGCTCGGAAGGATACTCGAACTTGAACCACCACTGGTAAGCCGTGGCGTTGATCTCGTAGGCGTTGGCCTTCTGGGCCTCGGGCACGTCGTACGTGAACCAGATGGCCTTCAACGTCGGGATCGCGATGATCACGAGGGCGAAAACGGAAGCGGCGATGAGGCCGATTTCCACCAGCGGATTGCCGTGGCCCTGCTCGGGCGGCTCGGCATGCTCGTCCGCGTCGTTGCGGGCCTTGAACTTCAGCGTGGCGTAGGCGAGCACGGAGCCCACCAGGATGAAGATGACGAACGTCACCCCGCAGGTGACATAAAACAGATCCCGCTGCGTACGGGCGACGGGGCCGGCGACGTCCAGGGTCGATTGATGACCGTCCATGCGCCAGAAATTGAGGTCGCAGCCGGCAAGGAGCAGCGGGCTCGCGAGAACGAGGGCGCGGGTGCCCATGCGGCCAAAAGAGCGGAGAAACGGCGGAAGGTACATGTGTTGCAGCGGCGGAAAAAAGATAAGCCGGAGTGACGGCGAAATCGCGCTCAGCGTTCGCAATTCCGCAGTCACTTCAAGCCATAAAACCCGATCATCATTCGGAGCGCTGCGAACGCAGGCAAGCCTCGTAAAATGCTATTAATATCGAAGGTGGGCGCATAAGCCCGGCGCGCAAAAAATTTGCCGTTTGCCTCGCTCCGGGCCGCACCTAGATTCAATGCGATCATGAAAACCTCCCTCCTCCTCCCGTTCTTCGTCGCGCTTGCGCTTCTCGCCGGCTGCTCCAAGCCCGCCGACACCGCCGCGAGCGGCAATTCGACCGCCGCCGCTCCCGCCGCGACCACGGGCCCCCGGACCATCAACATCGAGGCCAATGACACGATGAAGTACTCCGTCACCAGCATCGAGGCCAAGCCGGGCGAGGAGATCAAGGTGGTCCTCACCAATGTCGGCGTCGTGCCGAAGGAGGCGATGGGCCATAATTTTGTGCTGCTGAAGAAGGGCTCGGACCCGCTCGCCTTCGCGACCGCCGGCGCCGCCGCCAAGGATACGGGCTACGTTCCCGCCTCGCTGAAGGACCAGGTGCTCGCGCACATCGAGCAGCTCGGACCGAAGCAGTCCGGCGAGGTCACCTTCACGGCGCCCACCGAACCCGGCGAATATCCGTACCTCTGCACCTTCCCCGGCCATTTCCAGGTCGGCATGAAGGGCATCCTGACGGTCAAGTAAGCCGTTCTCTCGGGCAAACCGACTTGGGGCAGGTCTTCGGACCTGCCCTTTTTTTGTCCCGGGAAATCCGGAAGGCGCCATGGCGCAGCCACGGCGGGACGTCCAACAGCCACCGTTCAACACCCTGTGAATGTCTCCGCGTGAGGATATCCGCCGTTCCGGGGCAGACGGTATGCCGCCGTTGCTCGTCCTTGGATGTTGAACGTTCAACGTTGAACGTTGGACGTTGGACTTGAATCCGCCCTGCTTCAGAGCGCGATCTTGAGTCCGTCGTAAGCGGGCTCGATGCCGGCGGGCAGCGACGCCGCGAGTTCACTGTGCTCGCTCAGATGCGTCAGATGCGTGAGTAGCGTGCGCGGCGCGGCGATTTCCTTGGCCGCCTCGACGGCTTCACCGATGCTCATGTGCGAGGGATGCGGCAGCGGACGCAAACCGTCCAGGACCACCACGTCCGCGGACCGCGCCAATTCCACCGCCTCGCGCGGGATGCGTTTGCAGTCCGTGTAGTAGGCGAATTTCCGGCCGCTGCTCCGCTCGGTGAAAATGAGCCCAAGCGTGTTGATCCCGCCATGCGGCAACAGCGTCGATTGGATCGTCCCCTGTGAAAACTCCAGGAGAGTCGGCATCACCATCAGTTTGAACGCCGGATATCCCTTCACGAGCGGGCGCTCCATGATCGCGTACGGATAGACCGCGAGCACCCGGCTGATCCCCTCCTCCGTCGCGTACACCGGCAGCGCCTCCCCGCCCAGCAGGTCGCAGAAGCGCCGGAGGTCGTCCATGCCCGCGATGTGATCCGCATGTCCGTGGGTCAGGATGAAAACATCCGCCCGCTCCACCCCGTCGCGCAGGCACTGCAGACGCAGCTCCGGCGCCGCGTCCACTTGGAAGTGCAGGCCGTCCATCACCACGTGAATGGAGGTGCGCGTGCGCTTGTTACGGGGATCGGGCGAGGTGCAGACAGGACACTTGCAGGCGATCATGGGAACGCCCTGGGAAGTGCCGGTGCCGAGGAAGAAAATTTCCATCGTGATGCGTCGTAACGCCGCAGGTCCATTTCCCCTGCACGCGCGGGCTGACACAAGCATGGAAAGAAACCGGAGATGAAAGTTCGGTTCATCTCCGTTTCATATTTCGGGAATGTTCGCTCCGAAGATTATCGGACCGTCTGTCCAAGCATCGCGGGCCTAAATCGGGCAACGGTTCGATGTAGGGGCGTCCCTTGGGACGCCCGTTTCCGCTTTCGATCCCGCAATCCCGGGCGCCCCAAGGGACGCCCCTACTTGCGGAGGACAGTTTCGATCGGGAGGGTGATCCTAATGGGATGCGAGCTCCCGGTCGCGTGACGGCGACCCGAAGGTCGCCGCCAAGGTAGGGACGGGCGGCCCGCCCGTCCGATTCAACCTTTTGGTAATGCCGACGCAGACAGACCAGCTAACATCCAAATCGGGTGATTAAGGGAGGGCGAACCGTCCCGGTGAGCCGCGGCTCGGCGGGGACGCCTCGCCCTACCCTCGAACCACGCGACCGGGAGGTCGCGTCTCCATGGTGAAACAGCCCTTCGTGAAGCAGACAAACTCGCCAAAGAAAAAGGCGCCCCTCTTGCGAGGAGCGCCTTTGAAGTGTTCAGGCTGAGTGCCGAGGAGACTGGCTTAGTAGTCGCCCATGCCGCCCATGCCGCCGCCGGGGCCCGGAGGATGCGCTTCCTTCTTTTCCGGGAGCTCGGTGATCATGCACTCGGTGGTGAGCAGCAGGCCGGCGATGGACGCCGAGTTCTGCAGCGCGGTGCGCGTGACCTTCGTCGGGTCGACGACGCCGGCCTTCACGAGATCCTCGTAATCGCCGGTCGCGACGTTGTAGCCGTAGTTGCCCTTGTTGGAGAGCACTTGGCCGACCACGACCGCACCCTCGACGCCCGCGTTGGAGCAGAGCATGCGGATGGGGGCCTCGATCGCGCGGCGCACGATGGTGGCGCCGATCGCCTCGTCGCCCTCGAGCTTGACGGCATCGATGGCCTTCGCGGTGCGGAGGAGAGCCACGCCGCCGCCGGCGACGATGCCTTCCTCGACGGCCGCACGGGTCGCGTGCAGCGCGTCTTCCACGCGAGCCTTCTTTTCCTTCATCTCGGCCTCGGTCGCGGCGCCGACATTGATGACGGCCACGCCACCGGCGAGCTTCGCGAGACGCTCCTGGAGCTTCTCACGATCGTAATCGGAGGTGGTTTCCTCGATCTGGCGGCGGATCTGCTTCACGCGGCCCTGGATGTCGGACGACTTGCCGGCACCCTCGACGATGACCGTGTTCTCCTTGTCGACCACGATGCGCTTGGCGCGACCGAGATCGCTGACCGCGATGTTCTCGAGCTTGACGCCGAGATCCTCGGTGAAGCACTTGCCGCCCGTGAGGATGGCAATGTCCTCGAGCATCGCCTTGCGGCGGTCGCCAAAGCCCGGGGCCTTGACGGCGCACACGTTCAGCGTGCCGCGGATCTTGTTCACGACGAGCGCGGCGAGCGCCTCGCCCTCAACTTCCTCGGCGATGACCAGGAGGGGCTTGCCACCCTTGGCGACCGTCTGGAGGAGGGGCAGGAGGTCCTGCAGGCTCGTGATCTTCTTCTCGTGAATGAGAATGTAGGCATCCTCGAGCACACACTCCATGGCCTCCGCGTTCGTCGCGAAGTACGGGGAGAGATAGCCCTTGTCGAACTGCATGCCCTCGACGACGTCGAGGGTGGTCTCGATGGACTTGGCCTCTTCGACGGTGATGGTGCCGTCCTTGCCGACCTTGTCCATGGCATCGGCGATGATGTTGCCGATCGTGTCGTCCCAGTTGGCGGAGACGGTCGCGACCTGGCGGATCTCCTCACGGTCGGAGACCTTCTTGGAAATCTTGGCGAGCTCGCCGATGGCGGCCTCGACGGCCTTGTCGATGCCGCGCTTGAGGAAGATCGGGTTCGAGCCGGCGGTGACGTTCTTGAGGCCTTCCTTGTAGATGGCCTCGGCCAGCACGGTCGCGGTCGTGGTGCCATCGCCCGCGGCGTCGGAGGTCTTGGAGGCGACTTCCTTCACCATCTGGGCGCCCATGTTCTCGTAGGGATCGGGCAGCTCGACTTCCTTGGCGACGGTCACGCCGTCCTTGGTGACGGTCGGGGAACCGAATTTTTTGTCGATGACGACATTGCGGCCCTTGGGTCCGAGGGTGACCTTGACGGCACGGGCGAGGAGTTCGACGCCACGGAGCACTTTCTGGCGGGCGGCTTCATCGAACAGGAGTTGTTTAGCAGGCATGTTAAATCAGATGTGGTTTAAGTTTTTCAGATAGGGATCAGGATCAGAGAGAAGCTCAGCCGATGACACCGAGGATGTCGTCCTCGCGCACGAGCGTGTACTTCTTGTCGTCCAGCTTCACCTCGGTGCCGCCGTACTTGCTGATGAGCACGCGGTCGCCGACCTTCACTTCGAAGGGCGAAACCTTGCCGTCCTCGTTCTTCTTGCCGGTGCCGAGGGCGATGACCTTGGCCTCCTGGGGCTTTTCCTTGGCGCTGTCCGGGATGATGATGCCTCCGCGGACCTGCTCTTTTTCTTCGACATGCTCGACGAGCACGCGATCGCCGATGGGCTTGATTTTGACGTTAGCCATATGTGGTTGGTTTTGGGTTGAGATGGACTGTGATGGTTTGGGTTTCGACCAAACGCGCCCGCCACGAACGAACGCGGCGGGCGCGCAAAGGGCGGAAAGTTACTTTTTCTTGTCCTCGTCGACAACCTCGAAGTCGGCGTCGACGACATCCGCTTTTTTCTCGGGCTTCTTGCCGTCCGTTTTACCGGCGGCCTCACCACCCTCGGGCGGCGGAGTTCCACCGCCGCCGGCGGCCGCGGCCTTCTGGGCCTCGGCGTAGAACTCGGCGCCGACCTTGGAGAGATTCTCCATCGCGGACTTCATGCGGTCCGGGTCGTTGCTCTCGAGGTCCTTCTTCGCCGAAGCGAGGGCGGACTCCGCCTTGGACTTCTGCTCGGCCGGCAGCTTGTCGCCGCCGTCCTTCAGGGCCTTTTCGAGCTGGTAGATCGCGCTGTCGAGCTGGTTCTTCGTCTCGACCGCCTCCTTGCGCTTGCGGTCCTCCTCGGCGTGAAGCTCCGCCTCCTTGGTCATCTTCTCGACCTCTTCCTTGGAGAGGCCGGACGAGCCCTGGATGGTGATCTTCTGGTCCTTGCCGGTGCCGAGATCCTTCGCGGAAACGTGGAGGATGCCGTTGGCATCGATGTCGAACGTGACCTCGATCTGCGGC
>CALFNJ010000078.1 GCA_937902865.1 uncultured Opitutaceae bacterium | reverse complement strand
CTTCCATGGAGTAAACTCCCTCGACCACCAGCAGCTTGGGCGTGGAACTGCTCAGGGTAGCGGCGACGGAGCGGAGATCATCCGGGCTGTTGTGCGAGAAACGTTCGGCCGTCGCGTTCGAGAGGCGGATGCCGTCCCAGAGGCAGGAGTGCAGGTTCTTGTCCGCGAGGATGACGTCGCCCTTCTGCGCGAAGGCGGCGACGGAGGACATGCACGAAAGATAGCCGGCGGCGTGGACGTGGCAGGCCTCGCGTCCGAGGAACGCGGCCAGCTTTTCCTCGAGCTCGAGATGGAAGACCCGGGAGCCGTTGGAGATGCGGGCGCCGGTGGTGCTGGTGCCCCACTTGAGCATGGCGTTGCGGCCGGCCTCGATGACCTTCGGGTGGAACGACAACCCGAGGTAGTCGTTGCTGGACAGCATGATCATATCGCGGCCATCGAGCCGGATATTGGTGCCCTGTTGGGCCTCCATGGCGTGATAGTAAGGCGCGTACTTATGCCGCATCTTCGTCGCGTAGTCGTCGCGGCAACGATTGAGGATCGCGCTTTTGCTTTTCGTGAAAATGGAGAACGCCATGCGGAGCGAAGGTTAGGGATGCCCGGGAAGTATTGGCAAACGGAAACCCTGTCGGGTTCAGGGGACGGGAGACAGGAGACGGGGGACAGAAAAATCCCGCTCAGGCCTCAGGATTGGCGGCGAGGCAGGGTGGCGAGCCAGGCGAGGAGTTCGTTGGCGTAGTCGTCGGTCGACTTGAAGATCCGGGCGCGGGCGGCGATCGCGAGGGCGGCCCATGCGTGCGGCGTGGCGAGCAAACGGGCGAGGGCGCCGGCGAGGGTGTCGGCGTCGACGGAGGGCAGCGCGATGCAGCCGCCGCCGCGGGCCGACTCGCCGAGTGCGCCCTGGGAGGAGCAGACACAGGGCTTGCCGCGTGCGAGGCTCTCCAGCACCGGCAGGCCGAAGCCTTCGATGAGCGAGGGATAGACGGTGAAGGCGCAACCGGCATACGCGGCTTCAAGCGTGGGCTCATCGACCGGCCCGTCGTAGCACAGCGGCCGGCCCGTCGCCTGCAGCGCGCGCACCCGCTCGAGCGCGGCCCGGCCCGTCTGGGGATGGGCGAGCCCGATCAGGCGCAACTCGAATTTCGTGCCGGCCGACCAGAGGCGCTCGCAGGCATCGAGCAGCGCGACGTGATTCTTGCGGCCCTCGAGGCTGCCGACGCAAAGGATCACCGGAAGCTGGAGAGGAGAAGGAGCGTGACGGCTGGCGATCGGCGGCGGCGGCTCGATGCCGAGCGGAATCACCGTGACCGGCGGCGGATTGGGCGTCTCCAGCCAGCGCCAGTAATCGAGCAGGGATTGGCGGGAATCCTCCGAAATCGCGGCAATGCCGTCGAACTGCAGCAATTCCTGCAGGTAGGCGGGAAACCGGGCCACTGTCTTGGACGGCGTCAGCTCCGGAAACTTCAGGGCGATCGCATCGTGAAACAGCGCGGCCCGCGGCCCGGAGACCGAAGCGAGCAGCGCGGGCAGGGCGGCGGCGACGTCGGGCGAAAAAACCTCGGGAACGAGCAGGCCGCTCGAGGGCGGCAGGCGACGCGTCGCGGCGGACGGCCCGCCGCCGACGCAGCGCCGCAACCGGCCGCGCACCTTGGCGGCCAGCGGCCAGCGGGCGCCGCGGTGGCCGCTGGCGACACCGGTCGCGGTCAGGTTGGCCTTTTCCCACGACTCAAGCGGACGCCAGGCGCCGGCGTAACGATCGTGGCAGATCGTGGTCGCGCGTCCTCCCAGCGATTGCTGCAGTGCCCGGGCGACCCGCTGGATTCCAGTCCGCGCCAGCGTGTGGCTGGTATGCGTCAGGTCGAGCAGGACCGGGTTCGTCATGGCAGAGGTTCTGGCAGGCTTGCCCGCAGGTCGTAAACCGCAAACGCCAGCGTCCGTGCGCCCGCCTCGGGCGATTCCGCCGCCGGACGATCGTCGGTGAAGAATCTCAGGGGTGCCGCGCCCGGCCCGACGGCGACGACTGCCGAAGCGGACGCGAGGCCGGGGCCAACCTTTCCGCTCCAGCGCACGATCTCGCCTTGGGCGACGGTGACGGTGACCGGCGTGAGGCTGCGCAGACTGAACGCGAGACGCACCTCACGGTTGTCGCGCGGCCAGGTTTCCAGGGTGAGCGCGCCGCTGCCGCGGTTCCACGCCCAGGTGTGGCGGGAGGATCGCTCCACGCCGTACCACGTGGCGTCGGTCCGGGCGACAACCGCGACGTTCCCGGCGTGGAAGGCCGCCAGCTCATGCGGGTCGTGATGGACATCGCGCAACATGAGCAGACCGCTGCACACGGTGAGGTTGCCGACGAGCAGCCAGCCGATCGCGGCCCGCGTGCGCACCGCGAGCAGGTTGAACGCAAGGGTGAGCGGAAGGAGGACACGCGTGGCGGCGCCGGGAAATCCGGCCCAGACGGCGGGGCCGAGGCAGAACATCAGTGCGACGTACATGGCGCCGGCGCGCGACCAGATGTCGTTCCGGCGGAAAAGGCGGAGCAGAAAAACGGCCTGCACCGTGAGCGCGAGCAGACTGGCCAGATTCGTCCAGGCGAGGAGCGTTTCGCCGGGTCCGGGGTGGGCGACGGCGGCGAAGGCGCTGCTGATTTTTCCGATCCAGCCGGAGAAAGGCGCGGAAAAATTCGCCCAGCCTGCCGGCGCCGGGCCGAGCCGCCACGCGAGATAGCAGCACCAGAG
>CALFNJ010000077.1 GCA_937902865.1 uncultured Opitutaceae bacterium | reverse complement strand
GAGCCGGACGTGTACTGCAGGAACGCGAGTTGCCGGCCGTCGATCGCGGGCTCGCGCCAGGCGGCCGCCTCGGCGCCGGGAATCGTGTCGGTCGCGAGCCATTGCAAGGCGCGCAATTCCGGCGTGTGCGTGAGGCGCGGCTCGAGTTCGCCCAGGACATCGGCATCGGTGAGCACGAGTTTCGCGCCGGCGTCGGTGGCGATGGCCTGCAAGCGGTGGTCGGGACGGTTGCGCTTCGGCGGGTAGCTCGGCACCGCGATCACGCCGGCGTAGAGACAGCCGAAGAAGGCGGAGAGAAATTCGAGGCCCGGCGGATAGAGCAGCAGAGCGCGGTCGCCCGCCGCAGCGATGGTCTGGAGCCGCGCGGCGATCGCGCGGGCGCGGGCGTCGAGTTCGCCGTACGTCAACTGCGCCGCCTCGGTCTCACCGTCGGCCAGGAAGAGGTAGGCCCGGCGGTCCGGCTCGGCGTGCGCACGACCGCGCAGCAACGCGAGCAGCGTCGCCGGAGCGGGAGCGGAAGAGCGGGAAAAGTTCATCGAAACGGCGGCCGAACGGACTGCCAAAAGGACTTGTCAGGTGACGGTCCTTTGCAGAGACAAGCGACCCGATCAACGCAGCTCCGCTGCGGGTGGCAACACGGTTTTCCCGCTGGGTCGTATCTGGTTCTGTCGCGTGGCCGAAGCATCTTTCTCTTTCTCGTTCTCTTTCCTCTTTCTCGTTCTCTTTCCTCTTTCTCGGCTTTTTCTGGAGCGAGAAAGAGAAGGAGAAAGAAGAAAGAGAACGATTTGCTCGCTTCCGGACAAATTAGGACACCAGCTTCCGGCGACTAGCCGCTGACCCAAATTTCGCGCCTTTTTTCATGCCCGCCGACTCCGAAAACGATCCCACGATCTATCACGTAGTCCTCAACGCCGAGGCCCAGTATTCGATCTGGCCCGCCGATCTGCCGGTGCCGGCCGGCTGGCGCAAGGAAGGTAAGACGGGCCCGAAGGCCGAGTGCCTGGCGCACGTGAAAACGGTGTGGACGGACATGACGCCCGCCAGCCTGCGCCGCGGGCGGGCAGGTCAGCCGTGAGTTCCGGTACCAGCCAACGGACCTGGGTGACGATTCCGCGGCCGCAGCCGGCGGCGCGGATTCGCCTGGTCTGCCTGCCCCACGCGGGCGCGGGCGCCTCGGCCTTTTTCCCCTGGGGCGCCGCGCTGCAGCCGGCGGGCATCGAAGTGCGCTCGGTGCAGTATCCCGGACGCGAGAATCGTCTGGCCGAAGCCTGCATCGACGATGCCGGCGCGATGGTGAAAGCGCTCGCCGACGCCTGGCCGGAGATCTCCGGCGGCGGACGCTGCGCGCTCTACGGGCACAGCATGGGCTCGCTGCTCGGGTTCGAGCTGGCCGAGGAGCTGGCGAAGCGTGGAGGGCCGAATCAGCCGGTGCATCTGTTTCTCTCCGGCCACAATCCGCCGCACGTCGCCTCGCGCCTGCCGCTGCTGCACACGCTGCCCGACGGCGAGTTCCTGCCGGCGGTGGCGAAGCATTACGGCAACCTCCCGGCGGAGCTGATCGCAGACCGTGAGCTGGCGGCGCTGATCTCGCCGATCCTGCGCGCAGATTTCAAACTCGTGGACGAGTACCACTGGCAGGGCACCGGTCCGACGGCGACGCCGCTGACGATTCTCGGCGGGACGAACGACCCCTGGACGACGGAAACGGAGCTCGCGGAGTGGTCGCGGCACACGCGCGGGAAGTTCCAGGCGCGGATGTTTCCGGGCGATCATTTCTTCCATCAGCAAAATAGAGCGGCGGTGCTGGCTCTGGTGCAGCAGGAGATTGCTGCGCTCTGAGAGCGCGCGGAAATCACAAACTCCAAACGGCCAAACGCCAAAGGCGGGAGATCGGGGGCAGATCAGAGGTGGCGCGCGTTGTCCCTAACGCGCTTTTGGCTCAGTCAGCGATTTTCGGTGGACGGAGGTTTCAACGCGTTAGGGACAACGCGTTCCACCTCGATCCATTTCCGTCTCCTCTTTTCCTGATTTCCTGAGTTCCAGATAAAACTATTTGGCCTTTGGCCATTGGGTTTTGTGATTTCCCCCACGCTCTTGCCACTGCGGGCGAAATCCCCAATCACTGGGGCCGCATGACGCCGTCGCAGAAACCCTCCGCCACCGGTTCCGTCTGGACCCGACGCCAGTGGCTCGCAGCCGCGGCGACGGGGCTCGCGGCGGCGGGATGCGACAAGCTGCCGAAGCTGGCGGATTTCTCGCTGCTGCGTCACACGATGAAGGTGAAGGGCGAGATTCACGTGCTGATCTGGGACAACTACATCTCCCAGGCGATCTTCGACGGCTTTCTGGCCGAGACGGGGATCAAGGTCACGCCGCACATTTTCAGTTCGAACGACGCGCTGGCGGATCTGCTGCGCAAGCGTGCGGCTCCCTACGATCTGGTGATGCCGTCTTCGTTCGAGGGCGCGCGGCTGCGCGAGGTCGGGCTGTTGAAGACCTTCAAGGCGGCCGACCTGCCCAATCTCGCCGAGATGGATGGACTGACGTTCAATCCGAAGTTCGATCCGAAGAATCAGTATCTCGTGCCGTACATCTGGGGCGCGACAGGCATCGGCTACAACGCGCGGCGCGTGAACGGACTGCCGAAATCGTGGGCGGACCTGTTTGCCTACCAGCTCCGGCCCGATGGCACGAACGTCGGCGTCTCCGTGCTCGATGACGCGCGCTTCACGCTCGGCACGGTGCTGATCTACCTCAAGAAGTCGCCGAATACCGCGAGCGTCGCCGCGCACGCGGCG
>CALFNJ010000076.1 GCA_937902865.1 uncultured Opitutaceae bacterium | reverse complement strand
GCGTGCTGGAAAATTAAGCCGCGAAAGAGCGCACTCCCCTTCAACGTTCCGTAGGGCGGGTCTCAGACCCGCCCTACTTGTTTCACGCCGGAGTCACTTCCGCCGCCCTGCGTGTGCTGAAAAACAAGGCCGCGTCCCGCAACGGCCGATCGTATTGGCCGCAAAAAGGCGCACAGGGTCGCAAAAGAAATCCGATCCGGTTTGCGCAAATCGCGAGTACCCGACATCAGCATGTCGACGCCGATGTCAGTAAAATCCAAGCGCAGCTCACTCCTGCTGGTGCTGGCCTTTGGCGGCGGGCTCTGCGTCGCAAAAGCCGGCGAGGCGTTGAATTTCGATCCGCGGGATTTTCAATCCATTCAAAAGGAAATCGAACGGATCCGACATGAGTATAAGGGCGACCCTTTACGAATCGCCGAAGAGCAGAATCGCGTTACCCGGGAAGTTGCCAAAGCCGCGGGAGTCGAAGCCGAATTCGATGAGCGTTTGCGGCTCGAAAAAAAGTATGCGCCGCTTTTTTCGCTCGGGGAAACCTCGCCACCGCCGGGGCACATGATCGGAACCTACGTCGATCATGCCGCGTGGCAGGCGCGGATTGAACCTGACGGATCCAAGCGATCGATTTCATTCTACCTCGATAAAACGCGCTACAAGGATGCGACTCCGAAAAATATCGTAATCCAACTTCGCCGGAAGGGGGGCACGGAGGAGGAGGAAATGAAATTGTTTTGGGGTAATACCGATATTCAAATCGAGCGCACGAATCTAGAATACAAAGAAAAGGAGGAGAAGCTGTACGTGGTTTCGATCGATATTCCGTCTGAAGACCTGGAAAAATATGTCATTCAGATTTCCGCGGACATCGAACCCCATTGGAGCACCTCCTCCGTGCTGGAGCTCAAATAAAGTCCGGGATTCTTCAGCGGCACGCAGCCATCCTGTAACCCAATAGGTTACTTTACCGACCAGTCCGACGCGTGTGAGCGGCCTGCGTATTTACGGCAGCCAGAGCCGCAACTGCTGAGAAGCGCAGCTTCAGGTAATCCGTGACATGATCGCGAAGCGCCGGGTGCTCGGGATTGATCTTCACCTTCGCGACCTTCGCGTCTTCGCGTGACACCCTTCTGCGTCAGCCTGCCTTGGCGTTGGTCCGCACCGCCTGCATCGCTCGGTAAATGGAGCGCAGCAGCTCGTCGATGGTGTAGGGCTTCGCGAGCAGCCAGATGTAGCCGAGTTCCTCGAGTGTCTGCGCGGAGATGTTCGAGAAGAAGCCCGACATGATCACGATCGGCAGCCTGGGCGCATGCTTGCGCACCTCGGCGGCGAGCGCCGTGCCGGACATGCCCAGCATCGACTGGTCGGTGAGAATGATGTCCCACGGCGGCGTCCCCGCCTGGACTGCGGCCAGGCAGTCCTCGGCCGAGCTGAACACCACCACCTGGTGCCCGCGGTTCTCGAGCGTGGTCTTCGCGCCCTGCGCCACCAGGCTCTCGTCGTCGACCACGCAGACGCGCAGCCCTTCCGCCGCCGGCGGCTCGTTCTCGTCGTGCCCCAACGCTTCCGGCTGCTTCTCCGGCGTGATCGCGGGGAGATAGATGTGAAACACGCTGCCTTTTCCGGGCGAGCTCTCGACGTCGATGCTGCCGCGGTGAATGCGCACGATCCCGTGCACGACGGCGAGACCCAGGCCGGTGCCCTCGCGGATGCTCTTCGTGGTGAAGAATGGATCGAAAATCCGCCGCAGCGTGGATTCGTCGATGCCGTGGCCGGTGTCGCGCACCGACAGGCGCGTGTAGCTGCCCACCGGCGCGCCGGCGAGCGTCTGGCCGCGATCCGCACCGACTTCGAAACGCGGCAGGCTGAATTCCAGCGTGCCGCCGTGGGCGCGCATCGCGTGGAGGCTATTGGCGCGCAGGCTGAGCAGCACCTGCTGGATCTGGGTGGCGTCGGCGAAAACCTGGCTGCAGCCGGTCGCCACGTTGGTCTTGAGCGCGACGTTCGCCGGCAGGGTCGGCCGCAGCGCGCGGCAGACGTCCTCGATCACGAAGGTGAGGTCAAGCGGGCTCTGCTCGGTCGCACTGTGCTGGCGGCCGAAGGTCAGGATCTTTTCCACCAGCTCGCGGGCGCGGAGGCTGGCCTTGCGCGCCTCCGCCAGGTAGCCGGCGGCCGGATCGTCGGCGGGCACCGAATCGGCCGCGAGCTCGTGATAACCGATGATGCCGGTGAGGAGATTGTTGAAGTCATGCGCGATGCCGCCCGCGAGGGTCGCCAGCGATTCCATCTTCTGCGCCTGGAACAACTGCATCTCCAGCCGCGTGCGGACCTGGGCGCTTTTGATTTCGGGGGTGATGTCCTGGAGCGTGCCGGAAATCCGCGCCGGACCCTGACGGGCGTCCTTCGCTCCGGCGACGCGCACCCACACCTCGTGTCCGCGGGCCGTGATCAGCGGCAGCTCGAGCGCGAACGCCTTACCCGTCTGCGCCGCTTCGGCGAGCGCCCCGCGGAGCTTCTCGCGGGCCTCGGGCGGGTAGAATTCCAGGGCGGAGACTGACGTCGGCTGGTAGGACTCGCCCACTTCGTGGATCGCCCGGACCACCTCCGACCAGCGCAGTTGCTCGCTCGCGATCTCCAGCTCCCAGCCGCCGAGGCGGGCCTGGCGGGCGGCGCGGAGGGCGAGCTCCTCGCCTTTTTGCAACTGCAGTTCCCGGCCTTTGCGCTCGGTGATGTCGGTATGTGTGCCGACCATGCGCAGCGGCCGGCCATCCGGCGCGCGGCTCGTCACCCGGCCGCGGTCGAGCACCCATTTCCAGCCGCCCTTCTTGTCGCGCAGCCGGTGCTCGTGTTCGTAGAAATCCTTCCGCAGGGCGAGGTGGTCCTCGAAGCAGAGCTCGCAGGACGCGAGGTCCTCGGGGTGGATCATCTGCCGCCAGGCCTCGATCGTCCGCACCCGCTCGTTCTCGGTGTAGCCGAGCATCTCGATCCAGTACGAGTCGTGCTGGACGATGTTCTGCTTGATGTCCCACTCCCACGCGGCCTCCCGGGTCAAAGATGCGCCGGACGGACCACCCTCCGAATTTGGCGTTTGGCGATCGGGATTTGAGATTTGCGGCTCGGCCTCGGCTACCATGCGGGAACGGGGATCGGACGGCTTCGGCTGGCCGGCTTCGACGCGGGGGCGTGGTGGCATGGACCGCCGAACGTGCCAGACCCGGGCGGCGGGACAATCTTGGAAATCACGCCCTTGGCGGCGGCTCGGGGCACAGTCACGCGTGGCCCGGCCGGAATCCCGGCGGCTTGGCTCCCTGCTGATTGCGAAACGGCATGGGATCGAAGATCGCCTGGGGATTGGGCAGCGCCGGCGCGCGGAAAATCAGCCGATCCCATTCCAGGTCATGAATCCGCGTCGCTCCGGTCACGGTGGCCGCGAAACCGCCATGGGTGGTCTGGGCCGGTAAAAAAGAAACGAATTTTTGGGGAGAATGCACGGCAGAGGGGCAACCCTCCTCTCATCGGCGCGGAAATTGTGCACTTGAGAGGAAACAAACGCCGCGCACGGCGGACTGTGAGCAGGCTGGAAACAGGAGTGGCCCGAGCCGCCGGTGACCGGCCTGAACCGCAACCGCCACCTGCCGTCTCCGCCATGTCCCCCAAGCTGAACCGCCACCACCCGAGCCAAGAGCGAGATCCCCGTGACGCCGCGGAGCGGTGGCTGGATTTCGGACGCTGGTTGGCGGGCGAGAGGACGGCGGACGAGCCCGCCGCCGCCGATTTTTCCCGCCCGGTCCCGTCCTTTGCCGGCATTGCGGAGCGGCATTTCCGCGATCTCGTGCCGTATGCGGAGCACGGCAACTCGCTGGAGCTGCGCCGCGCGATGCATCGCCGCTTCATCCAGGCGCTGCACCTCGCGTTCGGACCGGAGACGCTGAACGATTTGGCCGTGCATCAGCCGCTGCATGTCTTCCGCCTGATCGAGCATCTCCGCGCCGACTTCGATTTGCTGGCGGAGCAACCCGACCAGGCGCCGGCGTTCGGCCGGTTTTCGCCCGAGCCACGCTTTTCTCCGCAGCGCGGCGACACGCCCGTCTTTTTCCGCCGGGCTGGATAATTAAAACCGATGGCGGGGCCGCCTCGCGCAGAGGCCGTTGGCGGCCGTAGATCTGCTCGCGGAAAAGCATGGCGATCGCGTCGGAACTAGTAGTCCGCCTCCAAGGCGGGCGGCTCGGTGGAAGCGTTCAGCGCCGGGCCGAACCAAGGCAGCGAATCCGTCGTGCGCCTGCCGGCGGCGTAAGATCCCAAAGCAGGGACTGGCGGCCGGCCCGTCCGCTGCGGCGCCGTCTACCTTCGAACCCGGACGGGCAGGGCCGCCCGTCCCTACCTTGCTGCGCGAAACTCGTGTCGGCTCTTCGTCAGGCGCGACGGCGAGCGAGGGTGGGGAATAAATTCTGCGCGGCTGGAGCGGAAAAGGAATACCCATGCGACATGTCACTTAAAAGTGAAGGTTTGCATTTCTCCGAAGAGGGAACCTCCTCGGTCCATGGCGATCTCGTTTGCCTGAGAGAGTTTGCCGACCTATCCCTGCTCGGTTTTTCCTTTCCCATGCCGCTCAAAAAAATGAAGGCCGCTCCCTTCCAACCGATCGGAAACACCGATGAGAAAATCATCCGGGTCCGCCTGCGCGCGCTCGATATTCCGCCGATCAAGGACGGCCTGCTGATCGGCGTCGACGCCGCCATCGGCGGCGAGGCCATGACGCGCACGCTGCGCCTCATGACCAACGAGAAATTCGACCGCATCGTGCTCAAGGACGAGATCATCCAGGAGGTAATCGTCCGCAGCGCCGTCCTCCGGAAGCTCGGCCGCGAGCGGCTGCTCGCCTTCGTGCTCAAGCGGATCAAGCCCGTCATGGCCGAGACGGAGCTGCTGCTGCTGGACATCGACATCGAGCTCGTGATCGAAAGCGTCATTTAACCGCCGGCGGCACCCGCGATGGCCTTTGCCCGGGATCTCCTCAGCAAGCGCGTCGCCGTCGGCTACGGGGAGGAGCATCTCAAGCTGCTGGTCCCGCGCCTCGCCGAACACCGGGCGCAGCTCGCCGTGGTGCTCGAGCGCGGCACCGATTGTTTCCTCGGCCTGATCGGACTCGAGGAGGTCGCGGCCCGCCAGAGCGCCGGCAACCGGATCCTGGCGGACTTGATTTCGCCCGTCCTGCCGCTCGTCTTCAGCGAAAACGAAACCGCCGAGAATATCGCGCGCCTGCTCATCGAGCACGACGTCAGCGAGGCGGTGGTCGAATCCGTCGACAACCGTTTCCTCGGCGTCGTCACGAGCGAAAGCGTCTTTGCCTGGCTCTGGCAGCAGCATCCCGCCATGCCTACGCTGCCGCGCCGCCCGGATGGGGCCGGACTGCTGCCGTTTGCGGCGACCCGCGCGAACGGCCCGCGGGGCTCGGTCATCCTGGTCGTCGAGGACCACGCCCCGAGCCGAACCGCATTGCGCGCCTATCTGACGCGCCTGTCCTATCAGGTCGTCGAAGCCTCCACGGTCGCCGAAGCGCTGCAGCGAGCCGACGACCACCGCGTGGACCTGGTCATTTCCGACATCGGCCTGCCCGACCAGTCCGGCTACGAGCTCATGTCCGCTCTGCGTGAAAAACACGGCCTCGTCGGCATCGCGATGTCCGCGCTCGGCAGCCGCGAGGACGTGACCCGCAGCAAGGCCGCCGGCTTCATCCTCCATCTCACCAAGCCGCTCGCCGGTCCCGGCCTCGACAACGTGCTCAGCGCCTACTTCGCCATGAAGCACAGCGCGCCGCCGTTCGCCTGAAATTAAGAATTAAAAAGGAAGAATGAAGAAGGTTCGGCCGGACCCAGGCCTCTCTTCACAGCAGGCCCCGTTCAACGTAGAACGATGAATCTTCCGGCCACTTGAACGTTCAACGTTGAGCGTTGGACGTTGCGTCTGGTTCGCCGCTATTTCCGCGAGCCAAACGCGCCCATCAGGAGCATGATGATGCAGATGAGCAGGATCAGCCCGATCGCGCTGCCACCGTAAACCGGGCCGCCCCAGTAAAAGCCGCCGCCGCCAAAAAGAATCAGCAGAATAATGATGAGGAGTAAGGGGCTCATGGTGCCTCTCGTGGTCCCGCGCTTCCTCCATCAGTTCCTCCTCTCCCCGCCGCTGCGGCCTGTTCCCGTGCCTGCGTCCGGGGAATTTTCCGGGGCGGCCTTGGTCGTGTCCTAATTTGGGCGATGATTGATCATCTTTCTCGTTCTCTTTCTCGATCGCTCCCGAAGGAGAAAGAGAATGAGAAAGAAGAAAGAGAACGATTCACTCATTCGGGCAAATTAGGACACGTCAGGCGGCCTCTCCGCCGCCGAACTCGCGAGCGACGTTGGCCCGCGACCTCCGGGCGCGGGGTTGTCCGCTGTGGGTCCGTGCTCGAAGCCAACCGCCGCCGCCCGGAAGTCGACGGCCACCCGCTGATCGCTGGAGCCGGAAAAATTGAGAAGGAAGCGACCCGCCCCGCTCTCTGCCCGACCGGATCTCTGGCTGGAATTTTTCCGTTTCTCCCTCGGAATTCGTTCTTCCCCACTCTGCCGGTCGGCGTAATTTGGCCGGATGAAAGAAGTCACCCCGCCCGGCCAGGTCGCCACGTCGCTCAGCAAACTTCGTCTGGCGATCGAGCGGCGGAAAAATCCGGATCGGCGCAAGGAGGACTTCGATCGCGCGATGATCGCCTGCAAGAAGCAGCTCGAGGCCGCCGAGCTGCTGCCGGAGGGCCCCGACAAGATCGCCGCCCAGCAGGCCGCGATCGAGCTCCTCTCCAAGGATGCCCCGAAGAAGCCCGACCGCAGGAAACCAAAGAAGGCCGCAGAGTCCCGCCCTCGGGGTTTCTAATTTCCAATGATCCCGCTGGCCGTCGACCTCCGGGCGACCGTGGCTGGCGCGAGCGCGCGACCAAAGCGGGCCAACCGCGCCCGGAGGTCGCGGTCCACCTCGCTCAGGAATGCGAACCTTTCTCAGGTGAGAGATGCGGTGGTTTCCGCAGGCTCCCCGCAAACTGCCCTCGGGAAACCGCCCTTCCCCCTGGCACTTGTTACTTGTTCCCTGAGCCCTGTTACTTCGATCGCGGCGCGATCGACTCCAGCAGGTGCCGCAGCTCCGGGCTGAGCTCGCGCAATTCGCGCACATGCGCCTGCGAAAGGCGGCCGAGCACGCGTTCGCCGCCCACGGTCAGGCGGACTTCCTGCCGCCGCCGGTCGGTCGCCGACGGCGTGCGCCGCACGAGTTTGCGCCGGGCCAGGCGGTCCACGAGCCCCACCGCGCTGTGATGGCGCAGGTGCAGCCGCGCGGCGATCTCCCCGATCGAGACATAGTCCCGGTCCGGGAAGCCCTTGATCGCCAACAGGGTCTGATGCTGCTGCGGAGTCAGGCCGGCATCGCGCGCCGCTTCCTCGCTGAAGCGCTGGAACCGCCGCAAGGCGTAGCGCAGCGCCGCCAGCAGCTCGTACTGGGACTTGGCGAGGCGGGTGGGCAGCGCAGTCATGCGGGGGTGATTCCAGCGAAGGGATTCGCCAGCGACAGACAATTCCATTTGAATTGTATCGTACTGCGATATTGTTCACTGTCGTCCCTTTTCCCATGTCCTCCTCGTCCGAACACGGTTCTCACCCAGTCTCCTCGCCCGCGGCCGCCGCGCTGGCCGATTTCAGCACGGACCGCCGCGTCCTGCTGCTCAGCCTCCTGGCGCTGCCGATCGGCGCGATCGGCGCGGTGGTGGCGAAATTCCTGATCTGGCTGATCGCCATCATCACCAACGCCGCGTTCTTCCTCCGGCTCTCGTCCGCGCCGGTGACGCCCGAAACCAATCACCTCGGCCTGTGGGTGATCCTCGTGCCCGCGGTCGGCTCGCTCATCATCGGGCTCATGGCCCGCTACGGCTCCGAGAAGATCCGCGGCCACGGCATCCCCGAGGCGCTCGAGGCGATCCTGCTCGGCCGGAGCCTGATCGATCCCAAGGTCGCGATCCTCAAGCCCGTCTCCTCCGCCATCTCCATCGGCACCGGCGGTCCGTTCGGCGCCGAGGGCCCGATCATCATGACGGGCGGCGCGTTCGGCTCGCTCTTCGCCCAGCTTTTCCATCTCACCGCCGCGGAGCGCAAGACGCTCCTCGTCGCGGGCGCCGCCGCCGGCATGTCGGCCGTGTTCGCCACGCCCATCGCCGCCGTCCTGCTCGCGGTGGAACTGCTGCTCTTCGAATGGAAGCCGCGCAGCTTCATCCCGGTCGCCGTCGCCGCGATCATCGCCGCGCTCCTCCGCGTGCCGCTGCTCGGCGAAGGGCCGATCTTCCCGGTGGTGGTCCATGTCGCCGCACTCGCGCCGTCGACGATCGGCTTCGCGCTGGTCGTTGGCATCGTGGTCGGCCTCGGCTCCGGCGCGCTCACCGCGCTGGTTTATGCCTGTGAGGATTTGTTCGCGCGCCTGCCGATCCACTGGATGTGGTGGCCCGCCATCGGCGGTCTGGTCGTCGGTCTCGGCGGCTACTTCGATCCGCGCGTGCTGGGCGTCGGCTACGACACGATCCACCACCTCATGACCGGCGAACTGCTCGGTGCCTCCCTGGTCACACTCGTCGTCGCCAAGGGCATCGTCTGGTCCGTCGCGCTCGGCTCCGGCACGTCCGGCGGCGTGCTCGCTCCGTTGCTCATGATCGGCGGCGCGCTCGGCGCCCTGCTCGGCACCAGCCTCGGCGTGCCCGATCCCGGCCTGTGGGCCATGGTCGGCATGGCCGCGATGATGGGCGGGACGATGCGTTCGCCGCTCACCGGCATGATCTTCGTCCTCGAGCTCACGCACGACCTCAACACCCTCCCCGCGCTGCTCGTCGGCACCGTCGCCGGCCTGGCCGTGACCGTCCTGCTGCTCCGCCGCTCGATCCTCACCGAAAAGCTCGCCCGCCGCGGCCAGCACATCACCCGTGAATACAGCGTCGATATCTTCTCCCTCGCCCGCGTCGCCGACGTGATGGACCGCACGCCGCCGACCATCCAGGCCAACGTCACCGTCGCCGCGCTCGCCGCGCGCATCGCTGGCGGCGATCCGCTGCTCTCGCGGCGCCAGGGTGTCGTCGTGCTCGACGACTCCGGCCACCTCGCCGGCATCATCACGCGCGGCGACATCATGGACAGCATTCAGGCCAACACCGCCGGCAAAGCCACCGTGCTCGAAGCCGCGCGCAAGGACGTGATCGTGGCCTATCCCGATGAAACCTTGCACGATGCGGTCGCCCGCATGCTGCAGCGTGACATCGGCCGCCTTCCCGTCGTCGATCCCGCCGATCCCAAGCGCGTGGTCGGCTACCTCGGCCGCGCCGACATCCTCGCCGCCCGCGTCAAATTGGACGAGGAGGAGAATCTCCGGCAAAAAGGTCCGCTGCTCGGAACGAAAGACGCCTGAGAGCCAGGGTGCGTTGTCGCTGACGCGCCGAGCAACCTCCCTCGGCGCGTCGGTCGCAAAACGCAGATGACGGTCACGGCGGATTAGGGATAATCCGCCCCACCCTTCGAACCCGGCAAAACCGCCTGAGCCGCTCAGGCCTGACATGTAACCTATTGGATTACATGTCAGGCTGGGCGACTCCGGGGTGCGGCTGCGGATTTCGTCCTTCATCCTTCTTACTTCTTCCTTCTCCATCCGGCTGGCGCTTAGGCTGCGGGCAGATTCTTTCTGTCTGCCGTGTCTTCTCACCCCACGCGTTTCGTTGGTCGGCTGCTCCTCGGCGCGACGCTGCTCTTTTCGGCGGGGATGATGCGCCTGACCGCGGCCGAGGCCGCGGTGTCAGTGGCGCGCCGGTCGGTGCGGGAGGCGCTCGCGGCGCATGCCGCGAAGGATGAAAAGACGTTTCTCGCCAAGATGCAGGCAGCCGTCGCCGCGGCGCCGGATTATCCGCGGCTGTACGTCAACCTGGCCGAGTCGCAGGTCGCCAACGGCCAGCTCGACGAGGCGGTCGCAACCCTCGGCCGGCTCGCCGATCTCGGCGCGAATTCACCCGTCGATCAGAACGAGAATCTCGCCGCGCTGCGCGACCGGAAGGATTTCAAGGCGGTGGTCGAGCGGCTCGAGGCGAATCTTTTTCCGGTGGGCGACCACGAGATCGCGTTTTCCCTGCCCGGCATGACCGGCCTGATCGAAGGCATCGCCTGGCGGGCGAAGACGAATGAGTTTTTCTTCGGCGACGTGCATCTCCGCGCGGTGTGGGTCCGCGCCGCCGACGGCAAGGTGCGCCGTTTCACCGAACCCGACGAGGCGCTCTTCGGCGTCTTTGGCCTGGTCGTTGACGAGGACCGCGGCGCGCTCTGGGCGGCCACGAGCATGGCG
>CALFNJ010000075.1 GCA_937902865.1 uncultured Opitutaceae bacterium | reverse complement strand
CCCGAAAGGAGTTGCAGGCGGCGTTGTCGGTAGCGAGGTCGGCCGCGAAAACAAGAAATGGCCGTACGCCTGGGTCAACGGCGTGGATTATCCGCACCATGACCAGCGCGCCACGGTCAAGGGCCGGCTCGCGCTCACGGATCCGATCATGCCGAACGCGAAGATGACCAAGGTCCGCGTCGGCCTGACCTATCCCGATTACCACGTCACGACGGACCGTCCCGCGGCGGGCAACACGCCGGCGGACATCACCTGGATGACCGATGCGAAGCACTATGAGTTCTGGGTCTATGGCGACGACAACGGCACGTTCACCATCCCGAACGTGCGCCCGGGCAAGTACACGCTGCACGCGATCGCGGACGGCGTGCTCGGCGAGTTCACCAAGACCGACATCACCGTCACCCCCGGCCAGACGCTCGATCTCAATCGCCTCGTCTGGACCCCGGTGCGCCACGGCAAGCAGCTCTGGGACATCGGCATTCCGAACCGCAACGGCCGGGAGTTCGTCAAGGGTGACGACTATTTCCACGACGGCATGGGGCTCGTCTACGCCCAGATGTTCCCGAAGGACGTGAACTACGTGATCGGGAAGAGTGATTTCCGGAAGGACTGGTATTTCCAGCACGTCCCGCATTCGGAAAATCCCGAGGCCGCCATCGCCGCCGCCGCCGCCCGCCGGGCGGCTCCGCGCGGTGCCCCGGCTCCGGGCGCTCCGGCGGGCGCCGCTCCCGGTGCTCCCGCCGCGCGCGGTGCGCCCGGAGCCCGTGGTGCGGGCGGCCCGCCCGCCGCCGGCGGACGCGCCAGCCCGTGGTCGATCAGCTTCGACCTGTCCAGCGCTCCCCGCGGCACCGCGACGCTCCGCGTTGCGATCGCCGGTGGCAGCACCAGCGGTGTCGCGGTTGCGGTCAACGGCCAGCCGGCCGGCACGATCGCGATCACCGGCGACTCCACCGTCGGCCGCAACGGCATCCAGGGTCTGTGGTACGAGCGTGAGGTGCCGTTCCCCGCGACGCTGCTGAAGTCCGGCACCAACGTGCTGACGCTCACCGTGCCCGCGGGCGGGCTCACCAACGGCATCATCTACGATTACGTGCGCCTCGAGCTCGATGAGTCGATGCGCACCGCCGCCAGCAATTGAACTAAACACTTGCCCACGGAATGCATTGTGAAGATCGGATCGTTTTCAGGCGTCCGGATCTTGGGGTGTAGGTGTGTTCCGTTGGCTGTTGTTTCCGTCCTGTCCTGATTCCTCCCACCCTCCGAAAGAGTCTTTCTCGGTCTCCTTCTCATTCCTCTTTCTCCACCAAACTCCCGGGAAGAAAGAGAATGAAAAAGAAGAAAGAGAACGATTCACTCGAATCCTGCCGGATAAGGACATCGCTCTCTTTCGAAAGGATCCCATGACGTCGACGTTGCGCTTCTCCTTCGGCCTGGCCTGCGCCGTCATCTCCGCGACCGGCCTGTCCGCCGCCCAGGCCGCGGCCGGCGCGGTGACGGTCGCCGAGGATGACGCGGCGTTCACGCTCGCGAACGGCATCGTCACCGCGCGCGTGAGCAAGAAGAACGGCGACCTGCTGTCGCTGCAGTACCGCGGCACGGAGACCCTCGCGTTCAACTCCGGCCACTCCGGCGGCTACTGGTCACACGATACGACCGGCGGCACGCAGTTGCTGACGAAGGTCACGATCGATCCGAAAGCCAATGGCGGGGAACGCGGCGAGGTCTCGGTCAAGGGCATCTCGGGCGGCCGAAAGATGGGCCACGGTCCCGGCGCCGCGCAGGGCGGCGATTTTCCGGCCGACATCGAGATCCGCTACACGCTGGGTCGCGGCGACTCCGGCGTGTACACGTCCTGCACGTTCGACCATCTGCCCGGCTATCCCGCGGCCACGATGACCGAGGCGCGCTACTGCGCGAAGCTCGCGGACATGTTCGACTGGCTGACGATGGACGATCGCCACAACATGGCTTATCCGCGCGAGCTGCACGAGGGCGACAAGTACATCTACACTGCCGTCCAGTACGATCATCCGGTCTACGGCTGGTCGAGTCCGGCGAAGCAGACCGGTTTCTGGCTCGTCAACCCCTCGAACGAGTATCTCAGCGGCGGCCCGACCAAGGTGGAGTTTCTCTGCCACCGGGACACCACGCCGGTCGCGGCGCCGTGCATCCACAATTACTGGCGCAGCAGCCATTATGGCGGCGCGGCGGTCGAGGTGGGAGAACAGGAGCGCTGGACGAAGACGATCGGACCTTTCTTCCTCTACGTGAATTCCGGCGGCGATCCGCAGGCGCTCTGGAAGGACGCGCAGGTCCAGGCGGGGCGTGAGAGCGCCAAGTGGCCCTACGCCTGGGTCGATGGCCTCGATTATCCTCATCGTGAGCAGCGCGGGAGCGTGAAGGGCCGCCTCGTGGTCAACGACCCGCAGGCGCCGAAAGCGCAAACGCCGCATCTTCTCGTCGGCCTGGCGGCCGCCTCGTACACGTCGCCGTTCGTGCGGCCGCCGCAGAATGGCGCGCCGGCGCTGCCGCCGCGCACGATCACCTGGCAGACCGATGCGAAGCACTACGAGTTCTGGGTCCGCGGCGAGGCCGACGGCAATTTCTCCATCCCGAACGTCCGTCCGGGCACCTATGCGCTGAGCGCGTTTGCCGACGGGATCCTCGGCGAATACCTGCGGGCGGACGTCACGGTCGCGCCCGGCCAGTCGCTCGATCTCGGCCGGCTCGAGTGGCGGCCCGTGCGCCACGGCCGGCAGGTCTGGGACATCGGCATCCCGAATCGCAACGGCTCGGAGTTTTTCATGGGCGACGAGTACGCCGATCCCGAGATCTCGCTGAAATACGCGACGCTGTTTCCGCACGACGTGAACTATGTCATCGGCCAGAGCGATTTCCGCCGCGACTGGTTCTTCCAGCAGGTCCCGCACAACGAGGACCCCAAGGCCAAGCCCGCGCCGTATTTCGGCGTCCGCAGCCCCGGCCGCGCCACGCCGTTCGCGATCACCTTCAACCTGCCTGCGGCGCCGAAGGGCCAGGCGGTCCTGCGCCTCGCCATCTGCGGCACCGATGGCCGCACGATCGACGTCGCCGTGAACGGCAAGCCCGCCGGGCAGCTCGATCGTCTTCCCGGCGACGGCGCGATCACCCGCCATTCGATCCAGGCCATCTGGTACGAGCGGGATGTGACCTTCGATGCGGCGATGCTGCAGTCGGGCAAGAATGTCCTGACGCTGACCGTCCCCGCCGGCCCCGTGAACAACGGCGTGATCTACGATTACCTGCGGCTGGAACTCGACGAGTCCGCCCGCACCGCAGCCAACAACTGAATGGAACACGGAGGACGCGGAGGGGAAGGGAGGGCACGAATAAAATCCGACTCAAGCTCCTCCGAGCCCTCTTTTCTCCTCCGCGGCCTCCGTGTTAAAAAATCCAACGCCCCGTCCATCCCAAGCACCGGATTGCTTTTACAGGAGTCGAACCGAGGCCGATCCGAGGTCGGAATTCTGATTCTCGGATCGTTCTCGGTTCGACTCCTGTAAATAGGATTGGAAGACTTCGCATGTTGGATCGCTAACCCCCGTCTTTTATGAAGCTCTCCTTCCGTTTGCTCGTGCTTTACTCTGCCCTGATGGGCGGCGCGTCGGTCAGCCAAGCGGCCGACGCCGCGCCGGCGCTCAATCCCAATCTGCCCACGATTTTCATCGCCGGTGACTCGACGGCGCAGGTCGGCGAGCCCAACGCGGTCGGCTGGGGCAAGATGTTCGGCGACTACTTCGACCTCACGAAGGTCAACATCGCCAATCGCGCCATCGGCGGACGCAGCAGCCGCACGTTCGTGTCCGAGGGTCGCTGGGACAAGATCGCCGCCGATCTGAAGCCGGGCGACGTGGTGCTGATCCAGTTCGGCCAGAACGACGGCGCCGAGCGCAATGGCGAGCGGATTGCCCGCGGCTCGATCGACGGGCTGGGCGAGGAGACCGACGAGATCGACAACAAGGTCACCAAGCAGCACGAGATCGTGCACACTTTTGGCTGGTACATGCGCAAGATGATCGACGAGGCGAAAGCCAAGGGCGCGCTGCCCGTCGTGGTCACGCTCACCGTGCGCAATCTCTGGAAGGACGGCCACGTCGAGCGCGGCGCGGGCCAGTACAACACCTGGGACCGCCAGCTCGCCGAGTCCGAGAAGGTGCCGTTCGTCGATCTCACCAAGGTCGTCGCCAACCACTACGAGCAGATCGGCCGGATCGCGACCAACGCGTTCTTTCCGCGTGATCATGTTCATACCGACGAAGACGGCGCGCGGCTCAACGCGTATTACGTTGTCAGCGGCCTGAAGGGCCTGCGCGAGCAGTCGATCATCCGCACGCTCTCGCTTTCGGGTCGCATGGTGCCGACCGCGGTGCCGAGCGATGTCTGGGTGCCGACGCAGCCGCCGCCGCGGGGCGGGGGAGGGAACGACACGTTCGCGAAATGGCTGAACCTGCCGGAGATCGCGGACCCGAAGCTCCCGACGGTTTTCCTCATTGGCGACTCCACCGTCCGCAACGGCCGCGGCAACGGTTACGATGGCCAGTTCGGCTGGGGTGATCCGCTCGAGACTTATTTTTATCCGTCGAAGGCCAACGTGCTGAACCGCGCCGTCGGCGGCACCGGCGTGCGGACGTTCCAGGCGCAGTGGAAGAACATCCTTCCTCTCGTGAAATCGGGTGACGTCGTCCTGATCCAGTTCGGTCATAACGACAATGGCCCGCGCGGCCCGCTCAAGGGCATCGGCGAAGAGACCGAGGAGCGCGACGATGCGGCGAAGCAAGGCAAGGAGACCGTGCACACCTTCGGCTGGTACCTGCGCAGCTACATCGCCGACATCCGCGCCAAGGGCGCCACGCCTGTGCTCTGCACGCTCGTGCCGCGCAACAACTGGACCAACGGCAAGATCACGCGCACGCCCGACACGCACGCCGACTGGACCCGCGCCGTCGGAAAGGCGGAGAACGTGGGCGTGGTCGACCTGAACGAACAGATCGCCGTGCGCTACGACGCGCTCGGCCAGGAAGCCACCACCGCGCTCTTCGCCGACAAGACCACCCACACCACCTGGGCCGGCGCGGAATTGTCCGCGCAGGTCGTCGTCGAGGGCCTGCGCGCGCTGCCGAAAAATCCGGTCGCCGCTTTTCTCCGTCCGGGAATGTGAGGTTTTCGATCAATGCATCGATCCGGTTTCACACAGAGGCACAGAGGACACAGAGAAAACCGACGGATCGATCTCTGTGTGCTCCGTGTCTCTGTGCGAAACCGGATCGAATGCCGCGTCCCTGAATTTAAATTAACATCCGCCACGAGGATCCGCCCATGACTCACGATTTCTTTTCCCCCCAGCTCTCGCGCCGCACGCTGCTCAAGGGTCTCGGCGCCGGCCTGCTCGGCGCGACGATTCTCCGTCCGCGCATCTTCGCCGAAGCCGCCGCCGCGGCGAGGCCGACGGCGAACGGTCCGACGATCGCGACCACCTACGGCAAGGTGCGCGGCTTCATGGATCAGGGCATGGCGGTGTTCAAGGGCATCCCCTATGGCGCCGACACGGCCAAGCGCCGCTTCCAGTCGCCGCTCCCGCCGGCGCCCTGGCTCGACGTGAAGGACACGCTCAGCTTCGGCCCGCGCGCGCCGCAGCCGGGGAACGGCCGCTCCTCGGCCTCCAGCCTCACGGGGCCGGACGATCCGGTCAGCGAGGACTGTCTCTATCTCAATCTCTGGACGCCGGGCACTGACCGCGCGAAGCGGCCGGTGATGGTCTACATCCACGGCGGCGGCTACAATTCGCTCTCGGCGAACGACGTCCTCTACGACGGCGTGCGGCTCTGCCAGCGCGGCGACGTTGTCGTGGTGACGCTGAACCATCGCCTCAACGCGTTCGGCTATCTCTATCTTGCGGAACTCGGCGGCAAGGAGTTCGCCGATTCCGGCAACACCGGCCAGCTCGACCTGATCCTCGCGCTGCAATGGGTGCGCGACAACATCGCCAGCTTCGGCGGCGATCCCGAGCGGGTGCTCATCTTTGGCCAGTCGGGCGGGGGAGCAAAAAACGCCTGCCTCATGGGCATGCCGTCGGCCATGGGCCTGTTCCAGCGCGCGGCCTCGTCGAGCGGAGAAACCGTCACCGCCTCGAAACCCGAAACGGCCACGGCGCGGGCGGAGTCCGTGCTCAAGCGGCTGGGGCTGTCGCGCGATCGCATCGCGGAGATCAAGACGATCCCGATGGAAAAGCTGATCGAGGCGAGTCGCGCCTCGAGCTACTACGGGCCGGTGCTCGATGGCGGCGTGTTGCCGCGGCATCCCTTCGCGCCCGACGCGCCGGCGTTCTCGGCCAAGATTCCTTTCATGGTGCACACGAATCACGACGAGGCGTGCCTGCTGATCGGGCGCGGCAACCCGGCGATGTTCGATCTCACCTGGACGAACCTGAGGGAGAACCTCGCGAAATATTCCGAGAAGATGGGCTCGCTCAACCTGGACGACGTGATCGCGCTCTACCGGCGCGAGCATCCGCAGTATTCCGCCAGCGAGGTCTTCTTCGGCGCGACGACGGATTCGCGCGACTGGCGTCCCGCGCTCTGCGAGATCGAGCGCCGGGCGGCGCTGCCCGCGGGCTCGGCTCCGACCTATTCCTCCGAGATGCGCTGGGGTTCGCCGACCGACGGCGGCAAATGGCGGGCCTGCCACGCGCTCGATCTGCCGCTGATGTTCGACAACGTCACGCTGTCCAACCGCATGACGGGGACCGGCCCCGAGGCCTACGCCATGGCGGACCAGATCAGCAGCACGTACATCGCCTTCGCGCGCACGGGCAACCCGAACAACCCGAAGATCCCGCACTGGCCGGCCTACGATCTCGCGCACCGCTCGACGATGGTGTTCGATGTCACCTCGCGGGTGATGGACGACCCGCGCGGCGCCGAGCGCCGGCTGTTTTCTCCCATTCCCTATGAAAATCCCGGCACCTAAGCCCCGGTTCCTCGCCCTTCTTTCCTGCGCGCTACTCGCAGGTCTTCCCGCGCTGGCACGCGGCGCCACGGAGCCGGTGGTGAAACGGTTCGCCTTAGGACCGGAACCCGCGGTGGCCGGCGTGTCACGGGTCGACGGTGCGATGCTCTACAGCAAGGAGCTCGGGTACGGCTTCGAGACCGGCGCCCAGGTGCAGTTCGTCACCCAGGACGGCTCCGATCCGTTGCACGCCGCCTACGCCACGAGCGGGCAGCTTTTCAAGTTTTCGGTTGCGGTGCCGGAGGGCAATTACCGGGTGACGGTCACGTTCGGCGCGGCGAAATCCGCGACGACCACCACCGTGAAGGCCGAGACGCGCCGGCTTGTGGTCGAGCGCCTGCACACCGAGCCCGGGCAGTTCGTGACGCGCTCCTTCCTCGTCAACGTGCGCGCGCCGTCGATGTCGCCGGGCAACCTCCTCAAGCTCGATACCCGCGAGATCAACCCGCAGACCCACGAGGCGGTCAACGCGACCTGGGACGACAAGCTCACGCTGCAGTTCAGCGACGAGAAGCCCGCCGTCTGCGCGATCGAGCTCGAGCGCGTCGACAATGCGATCACGGTTTTCCTGATCGGCGACTCCACGGTGACGGACCAGCCGACCGAGCCCTACGGCACGTGGGGCCAGATGCTGCCGCGCTGGTTCAAGCCCACTGTCGCGGTCGCCGACCACGCCGAATCCGGCGAGACGGTGAAGGCGTTCCGGATGCAGAACCGCTGGCTGAAGGTAATGAGCGAGATGAAGCCCGGTGACTACGTCTTCCTGCAGTTCGGCCACAACGACCTCAACAAGACCGGCCACGACGGCATCTGGCCGAAGGAGGACACGATGGGCGACTGGGTGAACACGTACTCCGAGGCCGAGACCGACTATAAGTGGCTGCTCGCCTCGTACGCCGTGGAGGTGAAGCGTCGCGGCGGCATTCCGGTGATCGTCTCGCCAATGACGAAGATCAATCTCCGCACGGGCGAGCTGAACGTCGCCGGGTTGGGGGAGTATCCCAAGGCGGCGGTGGAGGCCGCCCAGATGGCCGGTGTGACCTGCATCGATCTGAACGCGATGAGCATCGAGGTCGCGACCGCGCTCGGCCTCACCGACGCGCCGAAGGCCTATGTCGATGGCCTGCACACCAACAGCTACGGCGGCTACCTGCTGTCGCGCTGCATCGTCGAGGGCATCAAGCAGGCCAAGCTCGGCCTCGCGGATCAGCTCGTCGACGACGCCGGCAGCTTCGACCCGAAGCACCCGCTGCCGCGGCCCGACGATTTCAAACTCCCTCTCGAACCCCGCCCGCCGCGCCCCGCTGGCCGTGGCGGCCCGGCTGCGGCTGGCAAGGCCCCGGCGACAATCAAATGATGACCAATCCATTTTTTTAACAGGAGGCGATCCGAGGACGGAAGAGGTCGGAATTCCGATCTCGGCTCGTCCTCGGTTTTCCTCCTGTAAGAAAATCCGATCCGATTTGATTGATCTGAAAATGGGGCGGCGACCTCCCGGTCGCCGTTTCGCTCCGCAGCTCAAACCCGTTCAAAGCCAACCCCCGAACCCAGCCGCCTCACGGCGGCCGCTACACCAGAGAAAGAATCCCCCGGAATTTTTGACAGGAGGCGATCCGAGGCCGGAAGAGGTCCGGAACTCCGATCTCGGCTCGTCCTCGGTTTCCCTCCTGTAAGAAAATCCGATCCGATTTGATTGATCTGAAAATGGGGCGGCGACCTCCCGGTCGCCGTTTCGCTCCGCAGCTCAAACCCGTTCAAAGCCAACCCCCGAACCCAGCCGCCTCACGGCGGCTGCTACACCAGAGAAAGAATCCCCCGGAATTTTTAACAGGAGGCCGATCCGAGGACGGAAGAGATCCGGAATTCCGATCTCGGCTCGTCCTCGGTTTTCCTCCTGTGAAAAACTCCGATCCGGTTTCGTTTTGCCGATGCTCGCTACCCGCTACCCACGACTCGCTACTTTTCACGTCTTCCTCCACCTATAACTCCCATGCCCCCGCATACCTCCTCCCGTAAAACATTCGCACTCTCGGCGCTGCTCGCGCTCGGAGCCGCCTTGGCCGGCTCCGCGTTCGGCCAGGCCGCCCCCGACGCCCTCGAGCAGGGCTTCAAGACGCCGCCCGACTCGGCCAAGCCGCGCACGTGGTGGCACTGGACCAACGGCAACGTCACCAAGGAGGGCATCACCAAGGATCTCGAGTGGATGAAGCGCGTCGGCATCGGCGGCATGCACCTGGCTGACGTCGGCTCCGGCAGCGGTCAGACGGTGGACAAGAAAATCCTCTTCTTCCATCCGGAGTGGTTCGACGCCGTGCATCACGCCGCCTCCGAGGCGGATCGGCTCGGTTTGGAAATGACGATCTTCAGCTCCGCCGGTTGGAGCGAAACCGGCGGACCGTGGGTCAAGCCCGAGCAGGCGATGAAGAAACTCGTGTGGAGCGAGACCGCCGTGCAGGGCCCGGTGGCGTTCAACGCCAAACTCACGCCGCCGCCGTCGAACAACGGCCCGTTCGGCAACATGGGCGGGGGCGGGGGACGTGGGGGCGGCGAGCCCGATCCGACGTTCTATGGCGACAGCGCTGTGATCGCCTATCGCACGCCGGCCGACGAATCGCAGACGGCCGATCTCAAGCCGAAGGTCACGACCGAGGTGGGCCCGATCGACGGGACCGCGCTGATGGATGACAAGCTCAACACCACGACCAGCATCCCGGCGCCGCAGGGCGGGGGCACGGCGTGGGTGCAGTATGAATTCCCGCAGCCGATCACGGCCCGCGCGATCACCGTCGTGGCCCCGGGCCGCGGCATTCCGTTCGGCCGCATCGTCGCGAGCGACGACGGCCAGAACTTCCGCTCGATCGTCGAGCTGCCCGGGCCCGGCCTCTATCGCGCCGGCACGATCCGCACGTACGCGTTCACGGCGACGACCGCGCGCTTCTTCCGCATCGAGATGACCGCCGGCGCGGCCGATCCCGGCGCCGTCATGAGCCAGGTGAAGCCGACCCCCGCCGCGCAGTACTCGCTCGCCGAGTTCGTCGTGCACACGGGCGCGCGCATCAACCGCTGGCAGGAGAAGGCCGGCTTCAGCTTCTATTATCAGTACGAGTCGACCCCGACGCCCCCGGTGCCCGCGTCATCGGCGATCGCGCGCGGCGACATCGTCGATCTCACCTCGAAGATGGACAAGGACGGCAACCTCAAGTGGGACGTCCCGGCCGGCAAGTGGACCATCCTGCGCATGGGTTATTCGCTGACCGGTGCCAAGAACCGACCCGCGCCGCCGACCGGCTCGGGCTACGAGGTGGACAAGCTGAGCGCGAAGTACGTC
>CALFNJ010000074.1 GCA_937902865.1 uncultured Opitutaceae bacterium | reverse complement strand
CGAGGTGCGCAACCGGATCAGCGACGATCTGGGCCGGCGTGGCTCGAAGGATTCTTTGGTGCCGATCGATCGTGATCCGGTCCCGAACCGTTTCGCCGAATCGGTGCGGAAGTACTACGAGGAACTCGGCAAGGACAAGTAGCGCCCACCGTGATGTCTCTCGCGGCGCTCACTTTTTCAGGGTGGAACTGGCTTTGGCCGGCGACGGCGTTTCTCGCGGTCTGCGCGTTCGCGCTCTACTGGAGCTATCGCGCCTCGCCCGGCGGCGGGCTGCGCTGGGTCTGCGTGGCGCTGAAGCTCGCCGGCCTCACGGCGCTCGCGCTCTGCCTGCTCGAGCCGCTCTGGTTCGGCCAGCGGGCCAAGCCGGGAGCCAATCTCTTCGCGGTCGTGGCGGACAACAGCCAGGGCATGCAGATCAAGGACGCGGGCGACACGCACAGCCGGGGCGAGGCGCTGCAGAAGCTCGTCGATCCCGCGCAGGCGGAATGGCTCGCGGCCCTGGGCGATGCCTTCGAAGTGCGGCGCTACACCTTCGACGCGCGCCTGCAGACGACCACGGATTTTCATGAGCTCGTCTTCGACGGCCGCTCGTCCGCGCTCGGCAGCGCGCTGCACACGCTGGCGGACCGCTTTCAGGGCCGGCCCCTCGCGGGCGTGATTCTGCTGACTGACGGCAACGCAACGGATCTGCACGATCCGCTGCCGGACCTTTCCAAGCTGCCGCCGATTTATCCGGTGGTCATCGGTCGCCGCGATCCGGTGCGCGACATCTCAGTCCAGCAGGTGGCGGTGAGTCAGACGTCATTTGAGGACGCGCCCGTTTCGATCCAGGCCGACGTGAGCGCGAGCGGTTACGCCGGTCAGCCGATCGCGGCCCGCCTCGTCGACCGCACGGGAAAGACCGTGCAGGAGCAGACGGCCAATGGCCCGGGTGAGGGGGAGAACCTTTCCTTCCGCTTCCAGCTGAAGCCGGAGCAGAAGGGGCTTTCGTTCTATCAGATCAAGGTGGGGGCGAAGGACGCTCCGGTGCCGGCGGCGACGACAGCCGGTGCGCCGGCTCAGGCTGATTCCGGCGAGGCGACGCTCGCGAACAACGCGCGGGTGCTGGTCGTGAACCGCGGCGAGGGGCCTTACCGTATCCTCTACGTCGCGGGCCGCCCGAACTGGGAATACAAGTTTCTCAACCGCGCCGTGCAGGAGGACAAGGAAGTGGATCTCGTCGGCCTGATCCGCGTCGCCAAGCGCGAGCCCAAGTTCGATTTCCGCGGCCGGGTGGGCGAGACGAGCAATCCGCTGTTCCGCGGCTTCGGCGATCAGTCGCCGGAAAACGTGCAGCAGTATGACCAGCCCGTGCTCATCCGCCTCAACACGAAGGACGAGCTGGAGCTGCGCAACGGCTTCCCGCGCGTGCCGGAGGATCTTTACGGCTACCAGGCGGTGATCGTCGACGATCTCGAGGCGGAGTTTTTCGCGCCCGATCAGGCGCTGCTGCTGCAGAAGTTCGTGTCCGAGCGCGGCGGCGGTTTCCTGATGCTCGGCGGCATGGAGTCCTTCCAGGAAGGCAAATACCAGCGCACGCCGATCGGCGACATGCTGCCGGTCTATCTCGAGCAGCCGCGCGAATTGCCGGTGCCGCCGGGCGGCCTGCGTTTGGATCTTTCGCGCGAGGGCTGGCTCCAGCCGTGGGCGCGTCTGCGCGACAACGAGGCGGACGAGAAAGCGCGGCGCGAGGCGATGCCCGCGTTCGAGGTCGTCAATCACGTGCGCGGCATCAAGCCGGGCGCGAGCGTCATCGCCACGTTCCACGATGTGAACGGCAATGAATTCCCGGGCCTGGTCGCGCAGCGCTTCGGCCGCGGCCGCAGCACGGCGCTGCTGGTCGGCGACATCTGGCGCTGGGGGGCGAATTTCAACGATCCGGACGCGCACGCCGACATGGACAAGGCCTGGCGGCAGCTGATGCGCTGGCTGGTGTCGGACGTGCCGAAGCGGGTCGAGATGGCCGTCGAGCCGCAGACCGAGGACGCGAACAACGCGGTGCTGCTGCAGGTGCGCGTGCGCGACGAGAAATACCAGCCGCTCGACGACGCGTCGGTAAGCATCGAGGTCCAGCCGGTCCTGTTCGAAGGCACCGCGGGCGCGCTCGGCAACACGATCCGTCTCCAGGCCGAGCCGGCGCTGAGCGAGGCCGGACTTTATCAGGCCACGTACGTTCCGCGCCTGACCGGCGGCTACAAGGCGACCGCGGTCGTGACGAACGGCGTTGGAGCCGAGGTGGGGCGCGCCGAGGCGGGCTGGAGCGCCGACCTGGCGGCCGACGAATTCCGCTCGCTGACGCCGAATGTCGCCCTGCTGGAAAACATCGCGCGCAAGACCGGGGGACAGGTGGTGGCGGCGTCCGACCTCGCGGCCTTTGCCCGCAAGCTGCCGTCGTTCAAGGCGCCCGTGATGGAAGCCTGGTCCTATCCGGTCTGGCACACGCCGCTCATGTTCGCCTTCGCCCTGTGCTGCCTCCTCGCTGAGTGGGGCATCCGCCGCTGGAAAGGAATGCCATGAACGGGAAATTTCGGAGGAGTGTCACGCGAAGCCGCGAAGGGCGCGAAGTTCGATCACTCGAAATCAGCACGTCGGCTTTCAGTTGGTCTCCTGATCAAAAGCAGGTTCTTTCTGGAGGGTTTTCTTCGTGCCCTTCGCGTCTTCGCGTGACACCTCCGAAAGGTTCGGTCTGGATTCCAGTTTGGCTGTTGATCTCGGCCCTTTTGCTCATCGGCCCTTGGGACACGAGCCTTGATGCGGCAGACGCTGCGCCCGCGGCTCCTGCGGTGAAAACCGATGTGACCACCGTCATCGTGGTCGTAGGCGCGGCGGGCGAGGAGGAGTTCGGCAAGGTGTTTTCCGAGGAGGCCGCTCGCTGGGAAAAAGTCTGCGAGCAGGCGAAGGCCAAGCATCTCACGATCGGCCTGGCGACCACCGGGTCCGAACTCGATCACGACGCCGTCCAGCACGCGCTCGAGGCAGAAACGAAGGACGGCGAGGGCGAGCTGTGGGTGGTGTTCATCGGGCACGGCACGTTCGACGGCAAGGAGGCGAAGTTCAATCTGCGCGGACCCGATCTCGGCGCGACCGAGCTGGCGCAGTGGCTGCAGCCGTTTCACCGTCCGCTGGCGATCATCGACACCTCGTCGGCGAGCGCGCCTTTCCTGAACAAGCTCGCGGGGCCGCGCCGCGTGGTGATCACGGCGACGCGCAGCGGCTTTGAGCAGAATTACACGCGGTTCGGACGCTTTTTCTCCGAGGCGATCGGCGATCCGCAGGGCGATCTCGACAAGGACGGCGAGACTTCGCTGCTCGAGGCGTACCTGAGCGCGTCGGCGCGGCTGACCGAGTTCTACAAGACCGAGGGTCGGCTCGCGACCGAGCATCCGCTGATCGACGACAACGGCGACGGACTCGGCACGCCGCCGGACTGGTTCAAGGGCGTGCGCGCCGTGAAGAAGGCCCAAGGCGGAGCGACCGCCGACGGTCCGCGCGCACAGCAGTTCGTCCTTTTGCGGAGTCCCGACGAACAGAAGCTTTCGACAGCGGTGCGCATCCAACGCGACGAACTCGAGATCGCGCTGGTGAAGCTCCGCGACACCAAGGCCAAGCTGTCCGAGGACGAGTATTACCGCCGCCTCGAGGAACTGCTGCTGCAGATCGCGCGGCTCTACGAAACCCCCGCGACGCCGGCTTCGTAAGGTATTGCTTGTGCGCGCCTGTTGGGCGGAACGAAACCGGCGTCCCAAGGGACGCCCCTACAACGGCGGATTTTTCTTGGGGACGCGACCTCCCGGTCGCGTTGACGGCGACTGGGAGGTCGCCGCCCCAGTAGGGCGGGTCTCTGACCCGTTCATCGACCCGTTCGAAGAACTGACCGACATTTTGCGTCAATCAAAGGTAGGGCGAACCGTCCCGGTGAGCCGCGGCTCGGCAGGGACGCCTCGCCCTACCTCTCGCTCACCAGAGATTTAAATCGAAGTCGCATGGCTTCTGCCTTCTGCTCCAACCGGATGTCAGCTGCTGGTCTTACCCCCGAATTGCGACGCTGGACGTGTGGCCTGCTGCTGGTGCTTGGACTCGGTGCGAGCGGACATCTTTCCGCGCAGGTGACGGAAAATCCGATGACCGTGGCGCCGGGACATTTTCTCCTGCGCATGGACGCGCTCAGCCTTAAATTGGAGGATCAGGGTGAGCAGCCAGTCGGTTCCCGCTATTCGGCGCTGGCCGTGGGCACGACCTATCTCACCGCCGGGCTCGCGCCGAACGTCGATCTGCAAGTCGGCGTGGAGCTTTTCCTGCGGAGCCGGCTGAAGACCGGCGGCGGCACGACGTCGAATTCGGGACTCGGCGATCTCTATGTGCGGCCGAAGTGGGCGTTCTGGAGCGACGCGGGCCTGCAGGCGATGGCGGCGGTGCTGCCGTACGTGAAACTGCCGACCAATTCCGGCGGCGTCGGAAGCCATGCGGCGGAAGGCGGCGTGATTGTGCCGTGGTCGATGGCGCTGGATCGCGGCTATCGCGCCGGTGCGATGGCGGATTGGGGACTCGTGCGGAACGATGCGGACAATGGCTACGACTCCCGCTGGGGCGCGTCGCTGGTGTTGCAGGGGGATGTCAGTCCTTCGCTCGGCCTCTACACGGAAAGCACGCTCGAGCTCACTTCGGCAGGAATCTCGCGCACCGCGCTGACGCTCGGCGGCGGCGTCACGCTCGAGACCAGCCGCCGCCTGCAGTTCGACTTCGCGCTCTACGCCGGCCTGACCCGCGGCGCGCCGGATTGGAATCCGGTGGTCCGCCTGCGCTGGCATTTCTGAGGGAAAAAGTAGCGAGTATCGAGTGGCGGGTCGCGAGGTGGAACGCGTTGTCCCCAACGCGTTTTAGACTCCGCTTGTGCTTTGATGTCTTAACGTCAGCGACGCCGTCAGCGTGTTAGGGACAACACGCTCCACCTCGAATCCGGACCAATCCGACGATCGATCTCTGCGTTTCTCCGCCTCTGCGCGAGACGGATCGAAAGACTTGTCGGTCGCGCATGTCAGTTCGGACTTACTCGTTGCAGGTCCGAGCAAGTCGCGTGACTTTCCCTCCGTGCCGATCGTCGACAGTCACGTTCATCTTTATCCGCCGGAGGCGAATCGCGATCCGGCGGCGTGGGCGGCCGAGCGGGGGGAGGTGCATTGGGCCACGCTCTGCACCCGCCAGCGCAAGGACGGTCGTCCGGTGCAGGGATTTTCCAACGTGGCGGGCCTGCTGCGCGCGATGGACGCGGCGGGCATCGGACGCGCGATCCTGCTCGGTTGGTATTGGGAAAAGCCGGAGACGGCGGCGGAGCAGAACCGGTTCTATGCGGCCTGCATCCGCGAGCATCCCGATCGGCTGAGCGCCTGCGCCACGGTGCATCCAAACGCGGGCCGCGGACCGGCGCTCGACGCCGTGCGGCGGGCGCACGAGGCGGGCTTTGTCGGCTTGGGCGAGCTGTCGCCGCACTCACAGCATCACGCGATTGACGATCCCACGTTTGCCGAAGTGCTGGCGCTGGCGGGGGAGCTGAAGATGCCGGTGAACCTGCACGTGACGGATCCCGAAAGCCGTCCGTTCCCCGGGCGGATCGAGACGCCGCTCGAGGATTTTGCGGCACTGGCCCGCCGTTTTCCCACGACCACGTTCATCCTCGCGCACTGGTGCGGAGTGCTGCCGCTGCGCGATCCGACCGCGCGCGAGCTTGGCAACGTGGTGTACGACACGGCCGCCTCGCCGCTGCTTTACGGACCGGAGATCTGGCGGCGCTTCGTCGAGACCGTCGGAGCGGAGCGCGTGCTCTTTGGTTCGGATTTCCCGCTCAACCTTTATCCGCGGCTGGAATTGGAAGCCGAACTGGTGCGCCTCGTGGCGGAAGCGAAGACCTCCGGCCTGCCCACGGGCAGCCTGAACGGCATCTTCGAGCGAAACGCTGTCCGCGTCTTCGGCTTGGCGTGAGGTGGAACGCGTTGTCCCTAACGCGTTTTTGGTCCCGACAACGTAGAAACGCGGACGGAGCCTTCAACGCATTGGGGACAATGCGTTCCACCTAACCGAGCGGGCGTCCGTAAAGAACGCCCCTACATTTTGGGCGGCGACCTCATGGTCGCCGTCCGAACGCGACCGGGAGGTCGTGTCCCCATTTAGGAGTCAGTTTTGAAGATGAATCCCTGGATTTCACACAGAGGCACGGAGTGCACAGAGAAAACCAACCCTGATCGATCTCTGTGAGCTCTGTGTCTCTGTGCGAGACCGGATCGAACATTCCGCAATCCGCATTCCGCAACCATCCTCACGCGTTCCGCCAGCGCTCCAGCGCCCACGGAATGACCGGGCTCTGCGGATTGTTCACGATGACCTGCAATCCCACGGTGAGTCCCGACGGCAACGCGACCGGCAAGGTCAGCACGGGCAACCCGCCCAGGCTGGCGGGCGCCGTCAGCACCAGCAGGCGCTGGCGATGCACCTGGTCGCACTGCGCTTTGGTCAGCGCGGGGCAGGGCGCCGCGGGCATGACCAGATAGTCGAAGGTCAGGAAGTAACTCGCCCAGGTTGAGCGCACCACGGTGCGCTTGATCGCCGCGCGGGTGCATTCCTCGTCGCTCCGATGGCGGCCGAGATCGATGCGATCCCAGACCATCGGCGTGTAACGGCTCCGGTGGGAATCGAGCCAGCCCGCATGCGCCGCCGCGGCGTCGAGGCTGGTCTGCACCGCGTAGCTTTCGGTCGATCCCGTGAACGCGTGCAACAGTCCTGCGCGGGTGGCGGCATCGGCGGGCGCACAGAGTTTGTCGGCAGCACGCCGGCAGGCCTCGGCGACATCGGCGTCGAGCTCGCCGCATTCCAGATAGCAGCCGTTCAGAGCGCGCTGGCTCGTGCCGAGGCCGAGCAGCGCGGAGTTCACGGCGAGCAGGTCCTCGGCGGTAGTCGTGAACCAGCCCGCGGTGTCGAAGTGAGTGGAAAGCGGAAAGGCGACGGCGATCCAGGGATGACCCGGCGTCAGGCGGAAGCCAAACAACCCGCAGAAGGCGGCCGGCACGCGCACGGAGCCGCCCGTGTCGGAGCCGAGCGAGAAGGGGACGATGCCCGCGGCTACCGCCGCCACCGAGCCGCTGCTCGAGCCGCCGGTCGTGCGCTCGGGAAACCCCGGACGCTCGCAGTCGCCGTAATTCGGATTTTCCCCGGTGATGCCGTAGGCGAATTCATGCATGTGCGTCTTGCCCGCCGCGATCGCGCCGGTGCGATGCAGCGCCTGCACCAGCGCGCCATCCGCCGACCGTGTCGGCCGCACCTCGGGCAAAAAAGTCGAGCCTGCGAACGTGGGCACGCCCGCGAGATCGAAGAGATCCTTCACGAAATAAGGCACGCCCCGCAGCGGCCCGCCCGACGCCGCGCTCGCCGCAAAAGCCGAGGCGAGCGCCTTCTCCTCCGGCAGCCAGGCGATGACGGCGCGTTGCTGGGCTGGCGAAAGACAGGTCGCCGCGCGCCGATGCACCTCGCGCGCCGCCGCGGCGGGATCGGCGGACAATTCACGCCAGGTGGAGAAATCGTTGGGCGGAACGCTCATGGTCATGCAATCTGAATTTCACCACAGAGACACAGAGGCACGGAGAAATTCCGATTCAAATCCGTATCTCTTTTCTCTGTGCCTCTGTGTCTCTGTGGTGAAATTCCGGTTCCAAAAATCTTGGCGTCGCTCCGCCTTTGGCCGAATCTATTTCGCAATGAACCCTGAAGCCCGCCTCGCCGAACTCGGCCTCACTCTTCCTCCTCCGCCCGCCGCCGCGGGCAGCTACGTGCCGACCGTGCGCACCGGCAATCTGCTCTACTGCGCCGGCACGATTTGCCTGCTCAATGGCCAGATGACCCACGTCGGGCAGGTCGGAAAAGAGCAGACGATCGAGACCGGCGCGAAGTCCGCCGAGATCTGCGTGCTCAACACGCTCGCCAACATCAAGGCCGCGGTCGGCTCGCTCGACCAGGTCGCGCGCGTGGTGATCGTCAACGGTTTCGTCAATGCGATCAACGGCTTCGGCGATAGCCCCGCGGTGATCAACGGCGCGAGCGATCTCCTGGTGAAGGTGTTCGGCGACGCCGGAAAGCACGCCCGCGCCGCGGTTGCGGTCAACGGCCTGCCGCGCGGCTCCACCACCGAGGTGCAGATCGTCGTGGAATTGAAGTCATGAACCTGAACGCGCTGATGACTGCGTCGCAGCTGCTGCGGACCGGCAGCCTGGCTCTGGGCCTGGGTCTCGCGCTGCTGACGCCGGTCGTCGGTGCGGAAGCGACAACCGCGGCCTCCGCCGCACCGGCGGCGCCTTCGAACATGAAACTCTTTCTTCTGATCGGACAGTCGAACATGGCGGGACGGGGCCCGGTGGAAGCGTCGGACAAGGTGCCGCATCCGCGCGTGTTCATGCTCACCAAGGAGCTGGCCTGGGTGCCGGCGGTGGATCCGATGCATTTCGACCGACCCGAGATCATCGGCGTTGGTCCCGGCGCGAGCTTCGGTCGCACGGTGGCGGACGCGGATCCGAAGATCACCGTGGGACTCATTCCCGCCGCGGTGGGCGGCACGTCGCTCGACCAATGGAAGGTCGGCGGCGAGCTCTACAACAACGCCATCGCCCGGGCGCGTGCCGCGCTGGCGCATGGCCAGCTCGCGGGCATTCTCTGGCACCAAGGCGAGTCGGACAACACGGCGGAGAAGGCGGCCACCTATGCCGAACGCTTTCGCACGATGATCGCGCAGCTGCGCAAAGACCTGAACGCCGCCGACGTGCCGCTGATGGTTGGAGAACTCGGCCGGTTTCGTGATTCGAACGAAGTCGTGAACAAGGTGCTGGTGACACTGCCCAGCCAGGTTCCGCTCTGCGCGTTCGTCTCGGCTGAAGGCCTGAAGGACAAGGGCGATCAGCTCCATTTTGATTCAGCCTCCCAGCGCGAATTCGGCCGCCGCTACGCGCAGGCGTGGTTCGAGCTGGTGAAGGCCGGCAAGCCGGCTGCGGCGAAATGATCGAAAGGTGGAACGCGTTGTCCCCAACGCGTTGTTCGCGCCGACAACGAAAAAACGCGGACGGAGCCTTCAACGCATTGGGGACAATGCGTTCCACCTCGAGCGGTTCGAAGTGGGGCGGCGACCTCCCGGTCGCCGTCCGAACGCGACCGGGAGGTCGCGTCCCCATTGTTGAGACTGCCGGCGGGTCAATCCGCAGCAGAATTTTAGACGCCGTGAGATCGGATCGATCTCTGTGTGCTCCGCGTCCTCTGCGTGAAACCGGATCGAACGGATCGAACAGGTCGACGCCGAGCGTACCCGCCGCTCAGAGCGCCTTGATCAGCACCTTGGCGTTCCGGCCGCTGTCCTCGTAAAGCTTGAGGCGTGCGTCGGGCAGGACGTCCTTGGATGCTTCCTCGAAGCCGCAGACACCCGTGAAGAAGCCGAAGCTCTGCGTCGACAGCGCGATCGCCGTTGTGGCGCAGCGCTCCTTGGCCATGAGGCAGGCGTACTCGACCATCTTCTTGCCGATGCCGCGATTGTGGTAGAACGGCAGCACGTAGAGTGAACCGATCTCCGCGACGTCGGGCTTGCTCGGATAGAAGTACAGCGTGACTCATGCGACGACAGCCTCGTCGATTTCGAAGACGAAAAACTGATCGATGTTTTTCTCGATCGCCTGCTGCGAGCGGGGGATGAGCTCCTCGCGGCGGACGGCGGCGCGCGTGAGGCTGTAGATCATGCGCACGTCGCTCTTCTTCGCTTTCCGGATTTGCGCGTAGTCGTTGCCGTAAACGAGCGAGCCCACGCCTTCGTTGGAAAAGACCTCGTTGAGCAGCCCGTCGAAAATCCGACCGTCGATGATGTGCACGCGCGGCGTGCCGGTCTCGATGGCTTTCACGGCGTGCTCTGCCTTGCTCCGGCTCCACTCGGCGAGACGGGCGGGCTCGGTTTCGATGATCTTCCGCAGTGCCTCGATCGCGATCTCGCGCCGCACTTCGCCGTCGATTTCGAGGCCGGGCTGCGGCGTGAGGTAAATGATCGTCGTCGCGTGCAGCGCCTCGGCGAGCTCGGCGGCGAGCAGGTCGGAATTCACGCGCAGCGATTTGCCGTCGGGCGCGAAGGCGACCGGGGAGACGATGGGCACGACCTGGCGGTCGATGAGCTCGGTGAGGAAATCCTTGTCGATGCGCTCGACCTTGCCGGTGAACTGCTGGTCGACGCCCTTGAGAATGCCGATGGCGAGCGCACGCACGGCATTGGTGATGGCGCACTTCAACGTGTTTTGTGTGAGGCCCTCGAGGATG
>CALFNJ010000073.1 GCA_937902865.1 uncultured Opitutaceae bacterium | reverse complement strand
GCACGAACCAGCCGGAGATCTTGTGTCCCGCAAACAAGTAAACACCCATGAAAACCAGCGCGCAAAGCCCGCCGAGGGCGAGTGCCGTGCCGGTGATCGGCCGGTAGCGGTCCGGTTGGTTGGCGCCCGCGGCCGTGCCGAGGCGCATGCCCGTCGCGATCGAGAGCCCGAGAAGAAACATGAAGGTCGTCGTCGCGCAGGAGATCGCGATCTGATGCGCCGCCAACGGCGCCGCGCCGAGCCAGCCCATCATCACAGCCGAGGCGCCGAAGGCACCGGCCTCGAACAGCAGCATGCCGGCCGAGGGCAGGCCGAGCTGGAGCATCTCGCGCAGGCGGGCGCGGGAAAACGGCGCCAGCCAGCGGGCCGGCAGCGCCGCGCGCAGCTGCGGATCGCGCTCGATCCAGACGAAGATGACCACCGCGCCGAGTGTCCGCGACAGCAGCGTGGAAAGCCCGGCGCCCGTCAGCCCCAGCGCCGGCGCGCCGAGGTGGCCATAGATCAGCACCCAGTTGAGGAACGCATTGAGCCCGACGCCGCCGAGCATGATCAGCATCGGCACCCACGGCCGGCCCATCGCCTCCGCGAACTGGCGCAGCGCGAGATAAACGAGCACCGGCGTGATCGAGGCGCCGATGAGCTGGAAAAACGGATTCACCACCGCCAGCACCTCCGGCGGTTGTCCGAACCAGTGCAGCTGTGTGCCCAGGATCGCCAGCAGCACGTGCTCGGCCAGGCCGAAGCCCAGTGCCAGCGCGAGGCCGTGCCGCAGGTATTCGCCGCATTCGGCGGACCGGTTCGCCCCGCGGGCGCGCGAGACGAAGATCGCGACCGGCAGCATCAACCCGATGCCGAGGACGTAGAAGATGCCGAAGAGATTTCCGCCGAACGACGATGCGGCCAGCGGCACCGTGCCGGCGTGCCCGATCATCACGCTGTCCGTCACGCCCATGAGCATCTGGCTGACCTGACCGATGACGATCGGCAGGGCCAAGGCGAGCGTCGGACGGACTTCGCGGAGATAGCGATGCACGGGAAGGAAGAATTAAGAAGTGCGAAGGAAGAAGGAATGAGGAATGAGGAACCGGGGGAAAGGGATTTCGATCCGGTTTCACGCAGAGGACGCGGAGGACACAGAGAAAGTCATTCCGATCAGTCCCTCTGTGTTCTCTGCGTCCTCTGTGTGAAACCTTCCGAATCTACCTCGGTATTTTCAAAAGGTCTGAAACCATGAGGCGGTTCCGCCTTCAGGTTTTTTCTTAATTCTTCCTTCCTACTTCCTCCTTCCCGTGACCTCTTTCGCGCTCGCCCTGATCCTCGCCGCCGCGGTGCTGCATGCGACGTGGAATCTTTGCGCGAAGCGCGCCGGCGGCGGGTTGCCGTTCGTCTGGCTGGTCGGAGCGATCATCTGCGCGCTCTACGTGCCGGTCCTCGCAATCTTCCGGGCCGGCTGGCATCCGTCGCTGCCGGCGGGCGCCGGCTGGTGGATCCTCGGCAGCGGCGTGCTGAAGACCGGTTATTCGCTGTTCCTCCAGCGCAGCTACCGCACCGGAGATTTTTCCCTCATCTATCCGCTCGCGCGCGGCACGGGTCCGCTGCTGTCCACGCTCGCGGCGATCGCGGTGTTCGGCGAACGGCCGAGTCCCCTCGCCCTCGGCGGCGCGCTGCTCGTGGTGGGCAGCGTGTTCTGGGTCGCCGGCGGCACGCGGCTGCTGCACCAGGACCGCGCGCACCTGCGCACCGCGCTCGGCCATGGGATCCTTTCGGGCGTGTTCATCGCGTCGTACACGCTCTGGGATCGCCGCGGCGTGGCCGGACTGGCGATCGCGCCGCTGCTCTACGACGCCGGCACCGCCTACACCCAGTTGCTGCTCGTGACTCCGTTCGCCCTCCGCCGCTGGCCCGAGGTGGTCGCGCACTGGCGCAACGACCGGCGCTATGCCTTCGGCGTGGCGGTGCTGGCACCGATCGCGTACGTGCTCGTGCTCACGGCGATGAGCTTCACGCCGGTGAGCTACGTGGCGCCGGCCCGCGAGGTGAGCATCGTCATCGGAGCGTTCCTTGGCGCGCGCGTGCTGAAGGAAGGCGAGAGTCGGAAGCGAATCGTCGCCGCGGTGGTCATGGCCGCGGGCGTGATCGCCCTGGCATTGGGCTGAGGATTGATCTGGAACTCAGGAAATCAGGAACGGAAAACGATCCGTCGCAGTCAGCCCATGGCAGGTGTTTTAAGCGCGAAGACGCGAAGACACGAAGATGCGGAAAGTTGTCCGGTGTGATTTGCACTTTGCGCCTTCGCGTCTTTGCGCTTTGACTTGGGACTGACTCGAAGGCCGCTCTCTCTCGACAGGTCAGAGGAGATCAACAAGCTGGCGAAATTCCTCCCGTGAAAGCCCGCCGCATTTTCCTGATACTCATCGCCGTCGCCTTGGGCGTGGCCGTAGCGATGACCTGGCGGCATTTCCGGCCCGCGCCGAAGGTGAATCCCCCCGTGGCGATCCAGGACAACGCGACGATCGATTTTTCCAGCGGCAAACCCGTCGTGAAGGATTCCGCGCAGGAGAAGGCCATCATCGATGCGGCCGTGAAGGAAATGGACGACGCGACGAAAGGCGTGGTCTTCACCGGCACAGCGTCCGCCGCGAATCAGGCTCCGGCTCCCACTGCCATACCCGCGACACCTCCGGCGGCCGGAGCTGCGCCGACGGTGAAGTGAGCTGAAACTGAGTCAGGACGGCAGTGCGACCGCGCGGTCGCCGGATCCGTGACTGGTTCGCAGCTTGGAGGTCGGGTGCGTTATTCCTAATACGCCGAAACCGTGATCCGCGCTTAACGACTCGCAGAGTCGAACGGCGAGTTAGGGATAACGCGCCCACCCTCGAACCACGCGACCGGGAGGTCGCGTCCCCATTGGGATCCGATCATCCGATCGTGTCGGACCGAATCGGATCAATCCGATCTCATGTCCTCAATCCCACCTGCCCGCGCAGCACGGCCTCCCTTGTTACTTGCTACCTGATACCTGTTACTTTCTCCCCGTCAGCATGTCATCCATCAGCGCGAGCGCCGTGGCTTCGGTGATGTCGCGGACGTCGAAATTCTGGATCGTGCGGCCCGCCTGGGCGTCCTTGCCGAGCACGTCGCTCGCGCTCGCCTGGCCGAGGATCGCGGCGTCCTTGAGCCGGATCGCGGTGGCCTGAATGTCGGGAACGGCCACGACCTGGTCGCCGGAAATGCCGGGCACCGTGAGATTACGGCTGGAGATCAGCACCTCGATCGCGATGTCGGCGACGGACGTGAGCGCCTCGCGCTCCTTCGCGGCGCGATCGCCCACGAGGCGTTCGCCCGGCTTGTCGGCGAGCAGGTCGACGGCGACCTTCTGGTCGGCGAGTTTGGCGTCGGCGTTGCGGAAGACGCGGCCGAAGAGCCGCTCGACGTCGCGCACCGTCTGCTGGTCGGCGAGCGTGGGCTTGCCGCCTTCGCGATACGTGTAGGTGTTCTCGCCACTCGTCTTGAGGCTGTTGTCCGACTTCTCGTATTTCTCCGTGTGGCCGGTGAGCTGCAGGCCCGAGGTGGTGTCGACCAGCGCGCGGTTCACGTGGATCACGATGCGCGGCGCGCTCGGCGAGGCGTAGGTGGTGCGAAACTTGTCGACGATCGACTGAGCCGTGGCGGGCTCGACGAGCGTGGCGTTGCCGACCGGCTGGCGATAGACCTTCTGGTTCTCCGCGCCGGGCTCGATGCTGCGGGGCAGCATGGGGGCCTGCGTCACCGGGACCGGCGGCTGCGGCTCATTGCGGCCCTGCGCGAGCAGCGCGGGCGTGGCAGCGGCGAGCGCCGGCAGGGCGGACAGGGAAAGGAAAAGGCGGAAACGGGAACGCGGGTTCATGGCTTGCTTGGCGTTGCTGACAGGAAGTGAGGGCGGAGGGTTTCCTCAAACTTATAGGGAGCGAAAGGCGCGCGGTAGGCTGCCGAATGGCAGGCGTTTGCCGCAGAAATCAAGAGACTAAAAACGGCTCGGCCGGGACGCCTTGTCCGCCCTTTTAACTACGGCTGAGGCTTGATGAATCTGCGAAGCACCCGGCAGAGCTTCGTGCCTTCGTGGCTTCGTGTGAAATCAGAGGTTCGGTCAGACCGGCCTCACACGAAGCCACGAAGCTCACGAAAACGGATCGGGAAGCTTCGCGTCCTTCGCGACTTCGCGTGACACTTTCCGAGGCTCAGCTCGCTTCGCTCAGCGCGACTGGCGGACGCGGATCGTGTACTTCTTCGCCAGGGTGTTCATGGCGGTGAAGCGCACGGCCTCGGTCGAATTTTCGGCGAGGATGAGGGTCTGGAACGGTGTCTCGTCGCCGGTGGAGAAGCCCTGCTCATCCTTGAACACGCAGTTCACCTGGACCTGCAGGCGGCGCGCCTCGCGGTTCTTGATGTTGGCGACGACCTCGATGCGGCCGTCCTCGAGAATGCGTTCCTGGAGGCCGGTGCACGTGATGGAATTCTGCGTCGGCTTGTCGAGGAGGACGAACTTCTCCGTGTTCTCGACGGTGTACTTGGTCGTGTCCTGCGCCGTGTAAGGGCCGGGCTCGGTGGCGCAGCCGCTCAGCAGAAGCAGGCCGGCAGCGACCACGGCGAGAAGGGAAAACGGTTTGGTGTTCATAGTAGGCGTGAGGGGTGAGACTGCGGTTCAACGTTTAAGTTCACTCAGGATTACGACGGTGTCGTACGCGGGGTCGGTGACGTTGAGGGTGAAGCGCCGGGTGAGGTCTGCCACGGGTTCTCCTTGGGCGTCAACAAACTGCAAGGTAGCGGGATAGGCGCCGGCCGGCAGCTTGAGCGCGGAGAAGCTGAGGTACTGCGGAAGGTTCTCCCAGGCGCGCGTGTCGGCCCGCGGCGTGGTGGCGGACGCAGCGACCTTGCCGATCAGCCCGATCACGCCGAGCGCGATCGCGGCGTTCTCCGCGTCGTAATTTTTCTCCACTTCCGGCCGCTGCGGAATCAGCCGGCCGTCAGGGCCCACCTGCGGCGGCAGGCGGCGCGGCTCCTTGTAGATGTTGTCCGCCGCGATGGCGGCGCCGACCAGCGCGAGATCGCCGACCGCCTCCGCGCCCTGCTTGAAGACCGCCTTGTTGCCGAGGATGTAGTCCATCACGCGGTTGCCGCGGGTGATCGCCTGGTAACTGAGATTGTCCCAGGGCGTGAAGTTCGCGGTCTGGTCGCCGACGATGAGTCGCGCCGAATGAATGCGCGACTGCTGCGCGCGGAACTTGAGCTGCTCGCCGTACTGGCCCGCCGCGTACTTCTGCGGGCCGCGGCCGAATTCGACGAAGCACAGCACGTTGGCGTCCTTCTCGTAGGCCGGCAGGTCGTGCTTCGCGAGCGTCTGCGCCCGCGCGAAAGCGTCGCTGCCGTCGTCCGACAGTTTCGTCGACGCGAGTCCGTCGAGATAATCGAAGAGCACGTAGTCGCCGCGGTAGTTCTCCTGCACCGCGGCGCCGTCGATGTACTGCGCGGAACGGAAGCAGGCGCGGGCGTTGTCGGGCTCGCCGTCACGCCAGTAGAGCAGGCCGCGATAATAGAACGCCATCGCGCGCTCGTAGGGCTCGCCGATGAAAGTCTTGTCGCTCTCGTTCGCGAACAGGCTCCGGGCCTTCTTCGCCGATTCGTCGTTGGCGATGATGCCGCCCATGCGCGTGATCGCGTCGTCGAGCTTCGCCTTCGCCTCGTCGTACTGGCCGGCGCGCAGCGCGGACGCCGCGATCCGATAATCCCAGAGCACGCGATCCTTCGCGGGCGCGGCGGCGAGCTCGGCGTTGCCGTCGACAATCGGATCACCGGTGCGGCGCACGGGCGCCGGCAGCGGACCCTCGACGCAGCCGCTCAGGAAAATCGCGAGCGCGATCGCGGCGGAGGCGGCGAGGCCGCGGGACGAGGAAGGCGACGACGACCGGCGGCGGCCCGACGACTCATGACGTGAGCAAAACATGGCTGAAGCGAAGGCGGGACCGGAACCCGCGGCAACCGCTTACCGGTAAGCGGCGTCCTCGAGGCCCTGCTTCTTGATCTCTGCGGCGTCCTCCCAGACGATCTCGCTGGTGCGCGCATCGATCAGCTGGAAGCTGTAGAGGATGTAGTCGCCCGTGCCGGCCGACGTGCGGGTCGTGAGGCCCGCGAGCTTGCCGGTCAGAAAGTAATCCGCGCCGCGGAACTCGACCACGTTCGGATCCGAGCTGGCGGTGACCTGGCCGGACTGCTTCAGCGCGCGCTCCTTTTCCAGCGCCTGCATGCGATCGCGGGCGAGGAAGGTCATGCGGCCGGTCGCCTTCGAATTCAGCTGGATCCGGATGCGGTCGGTGAACAGGTCCTTGTTGATCGGGAAGCGCGTCTCGTTCTTCACCGGATCGATCACGATGCGCGGCGGCGTCTGCGCGCGGGCGATCTGCGGGATGGCGATGATGCTGCGGGCCATCTTGTCGGTGACCGACACGAGGTCCTGCGACTCGATGCCCGTGCCGGCGACGAAGCCGCGCTCATCGGCCTTCATCTCGGTGACGGGAACCCCGGAAGGATTCGGCACGCCGGAGCTGGTGGCGCAGCCGGTCAGGCCGGCCGCACCGGCCACGAGGCTGGAAACAAGGAGGAAGCGAAGGGACGTATTCATGAAAGAGGAGAAAAGCTAAAGCGGGAGGATCGGACGAAAATCGAAATCAGAAGATCCGGTCACGCCTCCACCGGAAACCCAGGCGGAGGCGCGGACGCGGAGAGCTCAATGAGCTCAGCGCCCAAAGAGGCCGTTGGCCTGACTCATCGGCGGCGTCGCACCGTTGTAGTAATTGTTGATGATGGTGATCGGCTGCTGGGAAGTGGCGGCCGGTGCCGCCGTGGTGGTGCTCGCGGCGGAAGCAGGCGCCGGCGCAACGGTCACGACCGGCGCATTTGCCGCCTGCGTGGCGGCGGCCGCCCGGGCGCGGGCGGCGTTGCTGTCCGCCACTGCGCCGGCAATGTAACCAATCCCCGCGCCATAGGCCGCGCCGCGCCAGGCGTTGTGGCCGAGGCTGCCGCTGTTGTTGCCGATGATCGCCCCGGCGATCGCGCCGAGCCAAGTGCCGCTGGCCGTGTAGCTGGGCTGCGCGTAGGTGTAGGCCGGCGTGTAGTCGTAGCCGTAATAACCATAACTGGCGTCAGCCACATAGATCGGCGCGCGATAGGGATGCGCCCAATAATAGGCCGGGCCAAAACCGAGGTTCACGCTCCAGCGCGGGCCGCCGCCATATCCCCAGCCGTGGTTGGGACCATGCCAGGCGCCGCGGTTGCCGAAGGAGTGCGGACGAAACACCTGAGCCTGCGCCGGCGAGAGCGCGACCACAGCGAGACCGAGCAAAAGAAGAGCGGTTTTCATGACGAGGTGAGGACGACTATAACGACACAATGCGATTCACAAGGTTTCACAAATCGCCACCAGCCGCCAAGCGGCTAAATGGACCCTCGGAATGGCCGCGGGTGAAACCGAATCAATAAGTCCCCGACGGACAATGTGTAGCAGTCGCCCCGCACCGGTCATGCCAGCCAGCTTCACACCCGCCCGGCGACGCTCCTGTGCCGATTTTGTCGGAGCGAACTCATCATTCTCTTTCCTCTTTCTCCTTCTCGTTCTCCCTCCGAGGGGATCGAGAAAGAGGAAAGAGAGGGAGAACGAGAAAGATGATCAGATAATAAAGCCGGAATCAGGACACCACCCTCACTTCACTCCCACCGCGCCCGACGCCATCATCTCCTGCGCGTGGCTCTTGCGGATGCGGTGCGTGAACTTGTCCATGTAGATGTAGATCACCGGAGTGATGAAGAGCGTGAGCAGCTGCGACACGACCAGTCCGCCGACAACCGCGAGACCGAGCGAGCGGCGCGACTCGGCGCCGGCGCCGAGGCCGAGCGCGATCGGAACCGCGCTGGCGAGCGCCGCGCACGTGGTCATCATGATCGGCCGGAAGCGCACGAGGCAGGCCTGGAAGATCGCCTTCTCCGCCGAAGACTCTCCCTGGGCCCGCGCCGCGAGGGCGAAGTCGATCATCATGATCGCGTTCTTCTTCACGATGCCGATGAGCAGGATGATGCCCACGTAGCCCATCACATTCAGCTCCTGGCGGAAAACCCAGAGGGTGAAAAGCGCGCCGAAGCTCGCGGCGGGCAGGCCGGAGAGAATCGTCAGCGGATGGATGAAGTCCTCGTAGAGGATGCCGAGCACGATGTAGATCACGAGCACCGCGAGGATGAGCAGGAGGCCGAGGCCCTTGAGCGACGAGGCGAAGGCCTGCGCCGAACCCTGGAAGCCGAAGCTGACCGTCGCCGGGAGTTGCTTGCGCGCCAGCTCGGTGATCACGGCGGAGGCTTCGCCGAGCGAGTAGCCGGGTCGCAGGTTGAACGAGACTGTGACGGCCGGGACCTGTCCGAGATGGTTGACGGTGAGCGGGCCGACGCCCGGCTTGAGTTCCGCCACCGTGTCGAGCGGCACGTTGCCGCCGGTCTTGCTGCGCAGGTAGACCAGCGAGAGCGCCTCGGCGGTCTTCTGGTATTCCGGCGCCATCTCCATGATCACGAAGTACTGGTTCGAAGGCGTGTAGATCGTGGACACCTGCCGGGAACCGTAGGCGCTGTAGAGCGCGTCCTCGATCTGCTGCGGCGTGATGCCGAGCGCGGAGGCGCGGTCGCGCTTGATGTTGACCCGCAGCTGCGGGCTGGAAATCAGCAGGTCGGAATTCACGTCCTGCAGGCCGGGAAGCGCCCGCATCGCCGCCTCCATCTTCTGCGACGTGGCATAGAGCTCGTCGAGATCGGTGCCGTACATCGTGAACTGGTACAGCGCCTTGGTCAGCGAACCGCCGAGGCGGATCGGGGGGAGCTGCTGCGGATAGACCTTGATGCCGGGAATGACCGACAGCTCCTTGCGCAAATTCTGCACGATCACGTCCGCGGGGGGCCGCTGATCGCGCGGCTTGAGCCGCATGATGATGCGCCCCTGGTTGATCGTCGGCGAGGAGTTGCTCGCCCCGATCGCGGACATGAACGCCTCGACATTGGGATTCTTGGCCACAATGGCCGCGGCGGCCTGCTGGTGCCGCGCCATCTCCGCGAAGGACACGTCCTGCGCCGCTTCCGTGAACGCGAAGATCTGGCCGGTGTCGTCCGTCGGGATGAAGCCCGTGGGCAGGCGGGAGCCGACGACCACCGTCAGCACCACCATCACGCCCGCCACGCTCACCGTCATGAACCGGTGCCGGAGCGCCTTCACGAGCGTGCGCTGGTAGAGGCCGAGCACGGCGTTGAACGCGTTCTCCGTCAGCTGGTAGATCCGGCCGTGATGCTCGGCCGTGCCCGGCGCGTGCGCGCGCAGGAAGCGGCTGCAGAGCATGGGCGTGAGCGTGAGCGAGACGATGCCGGACACGAGGATCGACGAGGTGATCGTCACCGCGAACTCGTGCAGCAGGCGCCCGAGGATGCCGCCCATGAACAGCACCGGGATGAACACGGCGACGAGCGACAGCGTCATGGACAGGATGGTGAACCCGATCTCGCCCGCGCCCTTGAACGCGGCCTCGCGAACCGACATGCCCTGCTCGATGTAGCGGACGATGTTCTCGAGCATCACGATCGCGTCGTCGACGACGAAGCCGACCGAAAGCGTGAGCGCGAGCAGCGAGAGGTTGTCGAGCGTGTAGCCGAAGAAATACATCACCACGAACGTGCCGAGCAGCGCCATCGGGATGGCCAGCCCGGGGATGATCGTGGCCGTGAGCGAGCGCAGGAAGAGGAAGATCACGAGCACCACGAGCAGAATCGAGAGCAGCAGGGTGAACTGCCCGTCGTTGACCGATTCGTGCACGGTGCCGGAGCGGTCAAAGAGGATGTCGAGCCGCACCGAGGCGGGCAGCTGCTGGCGGAACGCCGGGAGCAGATCCCGGACGCGGCTGACCACCTCCACGGTGTTCGTGCCCGGCTGACGCTGCACGGCCAGCACGACGGCGCGGCTGCCGTCGCCGCCGGTGTAGTACCAGCTCGCCACGCGGACGTCCTGCACGCTGTCGATCACCTTGGCGATCTCGCCGAGATGCACGGGCGCGCCGTTGCGGTAGGCGACGACGATGTCGCCGAATTCGGACGTGTTCGCGAGCTGGCCGGTGGCGACCACGGTCAAGGCCTGGTGATTGCCGTCGAGGATGCCGGTCGGGAGATTGACGTTGTGCGCGGAGAGCGCGTCCTGGACTTCGTTCAGGGTGATGCCGCGGTTCGCCAGCGCCCGCGGATCGATCTGCGCGCGCAGGGCGTACTTCTGCGTGCCGTAAACCTGGATCTGAGCCACGCC
>CALFNJ010000072.1 GCA_937902865.1 uncultured Opitutaceae bacterium | reverse complement strand
GGTCGTCGATGCGCAAGGCCGCCGCTGCCCGACCGACGAGGCGCGCGTGGATTTCTCGGTCACGGGGCCGGCGATCTGGCGCGGCGGCTTCAATGCCGCGAAGCTCGAAACGACCAACAACCTCTGGCTCGACACCGAGTGCGGCATCAATCGCGTGGCCGTGCGCTCCACGATGACCGCCGGCAAGATCACCGTGACGGCGAAACGCGACGGCCTCACGCCCGCGACGGTGACGATCGACTCGAAGCCGATGGACATCGTCAACGGCCTCGGTCGCGCGCTCCCGCAGACGCTGTCCGGCGCGGCGCTCGCGACCGCTGCGAAGTAACGGCAAGAGCGCGTCGTTTAAATCAGCCGGCTCGGTTCGTGCGAACGTGGACCGAGCCGGCTGCTCCCTCCGAAGAAACCTCGAGCCGATTTAATCCCATGCGCCTGCCAACCCCGTTTCGCCCCTCCCGCCTGACGGCGGGAATGGTCCTGTTCGTCCTGCTCGGTTTTTCGGCGCTGGCCGCGGAGCCGCGCTATCAGCCGCCAGCCTCGCCGCGCGCGACCTACAACTTCAATCCCGGCTGGAAATTCCTGCGCGAGGATGTTCCCGGCGCGGAAGCGGTGAATTTCGACGACCGCGCGTGGGCGAGTGTCGGCCTGCCGCATACGTGGAACGACGTGGACAGCTACCGTGCGCACATCAGCCACCCCGGCGGCGATCAAACGATCTTTCTCGGCATCGGCTGGTATCGGAAGCATTTCACGCTGCCGGCCGGCACCGAAGGGCAGAAGATTTTTCTCGAGTTTGAAGGCCTCCGCCAGGCGGCGCGTTTTTATCTCAACGGCCAGCCGCTGGGCCTGTTCGAGAACGGTATCACGGCGTGCGGGCTCGATCTCACGGCGCTGGTGAAGTTCGGCGGGCAGGACAACGTGCTCGCGGTGAAGGTGGACAACCGGCCGACATACAAGGAGGGGGCCACCGGCACCGAATTCGAGTGGAAGAACAGCAACAGCAACCCGAACTTCGGCGGACTCACCCGCAACGTCTGGCTGCATGCGATGGGCACCGTCTATCAAACCCTCCCGCTCTACGAAAACCTGAAGACGACCGGCGTGTATGTCTTCGGAAAAAACTACGACATCAAGGGCCGCAGTGCCGAGATCAACGTCGAATCACAGGTGCGCAACGAGTCAAAGGGCACCGCGGCGCTCACGCTCGCCGCGGTGGTCGTGGGCGCAGACGGCGTCGTGCGCGCGGAGATCAAAGGCGCCACCGCGAACCTCGCCGCCGGCCAGACTGCGACGCTCACCGCCGCTGGCCCGCTCGCCGGGGCGCGTTTCTGGGATGTCAGCGACCCCTATCTTTACGACGTGTATTCCGTGCTGTCGGTAAACGGGAAGGTGGCCGACGTGTGCAAGATTCACACCGGCTTCCGCAAGGCGGAGTTCAAGGGCGGCGCGGGCACCGGCGGCGTGTGGCTCAACGACAAGTTCGTCTGGCTCACCGGCTATGCGCAGCGCGCGGCCAACGACTGGCCCGGCCTGGGCTCCGCGTATCCCGACTGGATGCACGACTACACGGCGGCGCTGCTGCGCGAGAGCAACGGCAACTACGTTCGCTGGATGCACATCTCGCCCACCCGCGCGGACGTCACGTCCTGCGACAAGTTTGGCCTCGCGAATGCCTGTCCGGCGGGCGACGGCGAACACGAGACCTTCGACCGCCAGTGGGATCAGCGCGTGGAAGTGATGCGCGACTCCATCATCTATTTCCGCAACAATCCCAGCATTCTCTTCTGGGAAGCGGGCAATGCCGCGATCAACGCGGCGCTCATGCAGGAGATGGTGGCACTGAGGAAGGAACTGGATCCGAACGGCGGACGGGTCATGGGTTGCCGTTCGCTCCGCGATCCGGGTGCGATCGCCACTGCGGAATATTTTGGCATGATGCTCGGCCGGCCCGACGGAAACGAAATGCGCGACAAGGCCCCGTTGATTGAGACCGAGGATTTCCGTGACGAGGGTGCGCGCGCCATCTGGGACGATTTTTCCCCGCCGCATTTCGGCTTCAAAAAAGGCCCGATGGACAGCTACAACTGGAATTCCGAGACCTTCGCGCTCGCGGGCGTCCGCCGGTATTTCAACTTCGTTTCCAACCGCATCGACAATCCCGATCCGGCCCATTCGAAGTATGCGGCCTACGCCTCGATTTATTGGTCGGACTCCGATGCGGACGGCCGGCAGCAGAGCAGCCAGGTGCTGCGCGTGAGCGGCAAGGTGGACGGCGTGCGCCTGCCCAAGGAAATTTTCTACGCCTC
>CALFNJ010000071.1 GCA_937902865.1 uncultured Opitutaceae bacterium | reverse complement strand
GCACCATCTCCAGATCTGGACGGAAGCCTACGCGGTGCGTTTTGCGCTGCCGGGTCTCGGACATGCGGACACCTTCGCGTGGTACACGGAGGCGAAGTACAAGTTCACGCCGCAGTTCTTCGGCGCGGTGCGCTGGAATCAGGAATTTTTCTCCCGCGTCTCCGACGGCGCTGGCGCGACGGCGGCGTGGGGACAGGAGCTCTGGCGCCTCGACCTGGCACCCGGCTACCGCTTCACCCCGCACATGCAGTTCAAGCTGCAGTACAGCCTCCAGCATGAGATCGGAGCGCCGCGACCCTACGCGCACACGCTGGCGACGCAATTCATGCTGAGATTCTGAGTCGTTAACGAACGGTTCGATCCGTTTCACGCAGAGGCGCAGAGGTCGATCAGGCTGAAGAAAATGGGGACGCGACCTCCCGGTCGCGCGGTTCACGCGTATTAGCGCGCCTCTTCCCAAGGTAGGGACGGGCAGCCTGCCCGTCCGCTTCCGCTCCGCCCGCTCACGATCCCGAATCCGCGAGCCGTGCATCCCTGCCTTCTTTCGATCTCCGGAATTTCACCACAGAGGCACAGAGACGCAGAGAAATCCGATCCCGATCTTCAATGGATCGATCTCTGTGTCTCCGTGCCTCTGTGGTGAAATTCCGAAAATTCCGAGGATCGATCGGGGCTGAGTGGTTTCTCCGCGTGTCTGCGCCTCCGTGCGAAACGGATCGTGGTTTGATGCTTCGGAACGACCTTCGACAGGGAAGGTAACAGGCCAGTTACGGTGATCCGCTTTCCCGCTGCGGAGAGGTGGGCAACGTTTTTTCAGCCGCCTCACGGCGGCTGCTCCCTTCCGGCCGTCTCCTCGCTCCTCACTACCCGCTCTTCGCTATTTCCCTTTTTTCCGATGAACCTCGTCCTCACTCTCCGGCGCCGCGCGCATTGGCTCAATGTCCCGACTCTTTCGCTGCTCGCGCTCCTGCAGCGCAGCCCCGCCATGCAGCTGCTCTCGACCGCCGCGGAGTACGTGGCCTCCTCGCCCGTCGGCGCGGTGCTCCGCTCAGCTGCGACGATCGCCGCGCTCGGTGCGCTGCACTCGCGGGCGGGAGCGACGGAGCTGGCGGCGAGCTCGCAAAGTCCGCTGCAGGCCAAGGTCGGAAGTCCCATCCCGATCGTCGCCTTCGGCCTGATCGGCACGCAAACACCCGCCAGCTCGTGGGATATCGGCGGCGAGCTTCCACCCGGGCTCGATATCAACGGCCGGACTTCGCTCGGTGCGTTCAACACGAGCACACCTCAGCTGAGCGGCACGCCCACGGCGCCCGGAACGTATGAGCTGACTCTTTCCGGTTCGGACCAGGGTTTCGTCTCTCCGATGTTTTCCTACGTGATCGTCGTGGCCGCCGGGGCGGGAGCGACGGCTCCGTCCTTCACGCAGCAGCCGCAAACGCAGACAGTCACCGCGGGAGCCAACGTCACTTTCACCGCCAGTGCCAGTGGTTCGCCGACCCCGACTTATCAGTGGCGCAAGGATGGCACGGCCCTCAACGGAGCGACGAACAGTTCGCTCACGCTCACCGCAGTCACCGCGGCCAACGCGGGAACTTACACGGTCGTCGCGACCAACAGCGCAGGCTCGGCGACCAGCAACAACGCGGTGCTCACGGTCAACGCTCCGGGCGTCGCGGCCCCGGTCATCACGGTGCAGCCGCTCAGCCAGACGGTGGCGCCCGGCGGCTCGGCCACGTTCAGCGTGACGGCGACAGGCACGAGTCCGAGCTACCAGTGGTTCAAGGACGGCGCGGCCATGCTCGGCGCGACGGCGAGCAGCCTCAGCCTTTCCAATCTCTCCGGCGGCAACGCCGGCGACTACACCGTGCGCGTCACGACGGCGGGCGGCACCGCCACCAGCCGGTTCGCGCGCCTGCGGGTGGAAGTCCCCGATCCCGGACGGATCGCCAACCTCTCGGTGCGCGCGCCGGCCGGCGTCGGCGGGCAGGCTCTCACGGTCGGGTTCATTGTCAGCGGCGGGAGCAAGCCGCTGCTCGTCCGCGCGTCCGGTCCCGCGCTCGCGGCCTTCAACGTCCCCGGCACGCTGCCCGATCCCACGCTGCAGGTGCACCAGAAGATCAACGGCAACGACACGATCGTGGCCACGAACAACGACTGGAGCGCGGACGCCTCCAACGCCGCCGCCGTCTCCGCGATTCCCGGACCTTTCCCGTTCGCCAACGGCAGCAAGGACGCCGCGCTCGTGCTCAACGTCGACAGCGACCGCACCGCGCTGGTGTCCGACACGAGCAACGCCGTCGGCGTGACCCTCGTGGAAGTGTATGATGTCGGGAGCGGCAACACCTCGCGGCTGGTGAACGTCTCCACGCTCAATTTCTCCGGCACCGGCGACAACGTGCTGATCGCCGGCTTCATCATCAGCGGCAACGTGCCGAAGACCCTTTTGATCCGCGGAGTTGGACCGACGCTGAGTGATTTCGGAGTGGGCGGCCTGCTGGCGGACCCGGTGATGGAGATCCACGCCAAGATCAACGGCGTGGACACCGTGGTCGCGAGCAACGACGACTGGGGCAACGACCCGAACGCCGCGGCCGCGGCGGCGATCCCCGGCCCCTTCGCGCTCAAGGCCAACAGCAAGGACGCCGCGCTTCTGATCACGCTGCCCGCGGGCGATTACACCGTCCAGGTCTCCGGCGCGAACCAGACCACGGGGAATGCCCTGATCGAAGTCTACGATCTCCAGTGAGCGCCGAGCGCAGCGTGCGGGGGCACGCTGCGAAGTAACAAGAGCCAGGTAACAAGTAACAAGGGAGTCCGCGCTTTGCGCCGGATGGGAAGAATTTTGGCCGCCCGGATCGCGGAGATTGTGATTTCCCTAGGTCTTTCACCTGGGAATTTGGTTTCCGATTTTGGCCCCTGACCCTTTGGGTTTTGGCCCTTTGAGGTCCGGCCCTTGTGACTTGTTACCTGCCACCTGTTACTTGGCAGCCGCAGCGCCGGAGGCGCTGCGCTAACTCTTCATGCTCTGGCTCGCCTGGAACACCGCCTGCACGATCGCGACGGCGATGAAGGCGACCAAGGCGAAGACGCACAGCAGGACGGCCGTGGCGATGACGGTGGTGAAGAAGCTGAGGCGCTGGGAGATGAGCTTCTGGTAGGCCACGGCGACCTGCTTGAGGCTGGGCACGACGTTGCCGGTGTTCTCGCCGACGGCGAGGCGGTCGAGCACGAGGTCGGGGAAGCAGTTGGTGCGGGAGAGCGCGAGCGAGAGGGCCTCACCCTCCATCACGCGTCCGGTCGCGGTCTTGAACGCCTCGCGGTGAACCCGGTTGTCGATCTGGCGCTCGGTCATGCGCAGCGCCTCGGCGGCAGTGATGCCGTTCTCGAGCAGCACCGACAGCGTCTGGCTGAAGGCGAGGACCGTCTGCGCCATGATGAACTCACTCAGCAGCGGGAGTTTCAGCAGCCAGGCGTCGGACTTTGCCCGACCGGCCTCGGTTGCACGCCAGCGCCAGAACGACGCGCCGAAGAAAACGAGCGCGCCGACGACGAACAGGCCGTAGTGGAGGGAGAATTCCGAGACACCGATCAGGACGCGGGTCGAGGTCGGCAGCTTGCTGTTCAACGAGGCCAGGAGGTCCTGCAGGCGGGGCAGGAGGAATCCGAGGAAAAAGAGAATGACGCCGCCCGCCACGAAGACCATGAGGACGGGATAGGCGAGGGCGGAGACCAGCTGGCGGCGCAGCTCCTTCTGCTCCGTGAAATAGGCGATCAGGCGATTCAGCGTGTCGTTGAGCGAGCCGGTGGCCTCGCCGGCCTGGATCAGGTTGATGGTCGAGCTGTCGAACACCTGCGGATAAGCGGCCATCGCGCGGGACAGCGGCGCACCCTCGCTCAGCTTTTCCCAGAGGCCAGTGCAGAGGACGCGGAGTGTCGGCTCCTTGATGCGCTGGGACAGCAACCGCACGGATTCGCCGGCTGACAGCCCGCTGGTGGTGAGATCGTAGAGTGCCTGAAGAAACGTGAGGCGGTCGCGTCGGGCCGGCGGAGTGGTGCGCGCGGAGGAGAGGAATGCGCGGCGCGCCGGCTTGGCGCCGGCGGCCCCGGCCTTGCCGCCCTTGGTCCCGTTGCGTCCGGCGGCGCCGCCCGCGCGCTCGCTGATCGTGCCGACCTGCAGGCCGCGCGACGTCAGCAGGCGCAGCGCGTCCCGGCGGCTCGGCGCCTCCAGCGCGTCAGCCACCGCGGCGCCGGAACGGTCGCGGGCGGTGTAGTCAAAGCGGGGCATGATTTTGAATCAGGGCTGAATCAGGAGACAGGAGTCAGATGACGGGCGACAGGAGACTGAAACACGAGGCGGGGACGGACGACAGGAGATAGAAGAAGCAAGTGAGGTTTAATGGCAGAGGTCAGGGATCGGAAGCCTGTCTCCAGTCTCCTGACTCTTGTCTTCTGATTACTTCTCGGCGACGGTGATGACGCGCAGCACTTCGTCGAGAGTGGTCAGACCGGACTTGACCTTCGCCGAGCCGCTCTGGCCCAGGGTGCGCATGCCGTTGCGGCGGGCGCATTCGCTGAGGGTGCGGGTGCTCTCGCGTTTGAGCACGAGCTCGTGCATCTCGTCGTTGAGGCGGAAGATTTCGAAGACGCCGCCGCGGCCGCGGTAGCCCGTGCCGCGGCAACGGTCGCAGCCGACGGGGGACTTGAGCTCGTGGATGAGGTCGGCCTCGGCGGTGTCGCAGCCGAGGATGGAAAGGCTTTCCAGCAGCTTGACCTTGGTGATCGGAGTCGGGCGGGAGCACTCGCCGCAGAGACGGCGGACGAGACGCTGGGCGATGACCAGCTCGATCGCGGAGGCCACGAGGAAGGGCTCGATGCCCATGTCGACGAGACGGGTGATCGCGCCGGGGGCGTCGTTGGTGTGCAGGGTCGAGAACACCAAGTGACCGGTGAGAGAGGCGCGGATCGCGATCTCGGCGGTGTCCTTGTCGCGGATTTCACCGACCATGATGACGTC
>CALFNJ010000070.1 GCA_937902865.1 uncultured Opitutaceae bacterium | reverse complement strand
CGTCGAAGAGGGTGATCTTGATCGTGCGGGCGTGCGCCTTGGCGGCCACGGCGTTGGGATCGGTCAGATCCGAGGTGTCGGAGAAGCGGAGGGTCGCGAGGGAGTTGAGGACACTGGTGACGGCGTCGGCCTTCAGCTTCCTGCCTTCGGGCGTCTTGTCGGCGGCGAAGGGATCCTCCTTTTTTGCGCGGGCGGCGGAGACGGCCGGCGTGCTCGCGTCGGGGAAGGAAATCTCCACGCGGGCGATGTCATCGGTCTTGAGGTTCAGCAGTTGCGTATCAGCCCAGGACTTCGGATCGACCTCGAGGAAGCCATTGTACGAGGCGAGATAGGCTTTCTGCTCGGTGCCGAAGCGGACGAAACGGCCGCCGCTGTCGGCATTGCGGCCGAGCGTGACGCTCCAGAGCTCCTTGTCGGACCCGTCGAGGAACGCGATCTTGCTGTCATTGAACTCAAGCCGGCTGATCCGCTCGGGATTGCTGGTGACGAGTCGTTGCAGGCGGGCCTCGGTGAGATCGCTGACGAACTTGGTGAGCTTGGAGAAGTCAGCGGGAAAATCGTAGTACTCGGGCACGTGCCACGTGCCGTCGGCTTCTTTCACGAGCAGCAACGCCTTGCCCTGGTCGCCGAGGCGAACCTTCACGGCCTTGTCCAGCGTCGCGGCGTCGGCGAGCGGCTGGCCCACGCGGGCGTCAGCCGACGGTGGCGGGGCGGGCCGCTGCACGTACCAGGTGATGGCGGAAAGGACGGCGAGGATGGCGACGACGATGCTGAGAGACTTGAGTTTCATCGTGGAACGTGGAACGCGGAGGGCGCGGAGGGGAAGGGAGGACGCGGAGGTCGGAAATTCAGAAGGCCGGATGCTCGGATGATCAGATGATCAGATGCTCGGATGATCAGATGGTCGGATAGTCGGATGGGCGGATGGGCGGAGGAGGGAAGAGCTGGGGGTCGGGAGGGACGGGCTCGTTTGCGACTGCTGGCTTGGTGTCCTCCGGGTTAAAAAAAGAATTTTGGATTACTTCCGGCGATGACGGGAAAACCAGATGCCGAAGCCGCAGACGAGGAGCGGGGTGGCGAGGAGGTTGATCACGAGCAGGCGGTTGCCGAGGGCGTCGATACCCTCGCGCAGGGCGCGGCGGATGTCGCGGCGCTCGCCGCGCATGGTGGCCTGCTGCTTCTGGATATCCTCGATGGCCTTCGCGACATCGGCGGAGACGACCAGCCGGCCACCCTCGTTCTTCTTGCCCTGGAGCTCGCCGAGGCGGGATTGGACCTGGCCGAGACGGGCGTCGAGCTCGGTCAGTTTTTCCTGATACTTCTTGTTCGCCTCGACCTCCATCGCCTGGACGACCTTGAAGGGTCGGAGCGAGCTGCCCTTGCCGCGGATGGAGATGAGATCCTGCGAGCCGGAGAGGAACTCGAGGGAGTTGGCGGCGAAGGCGAGATTGTCGTTGAGCGGGTCGGCGGCGACCTGGCCGAAGAGATTGATTTTGCGGACGCTGTAGTCGTCAAAAAGCCAGTCGGTGTCGGCGACGACCAGGAGCGTGGAGGACGTCTTCGATTCCTGCAGACCGGGAGCGGACGGCGTCGCGTCCTTGGCGGGCGCGGGCGCGGCGGCGTCCTTCTTGTCGGCGTCGGCGGGCGGCTCGTCCTTCGGCGCGCCCTGGGGGAAGGCGGTCTTGAACTTGCCGGTGACGAGGGCGGCGATGGTCTTTTTGCCCTCGGGCTTCACCTGACGAGCGATGGCATCGGGCTGGGCCATCTGGAGGGCCATGGCGGGCACGTCGCCGGACTCGGCGGAAGACTCGATGAGCGGCGTGAACGTGAGTCCGCTGCCGGCCTTGGGGGACACGCTGCCGGGCTCGACGAAGAGCGCGGAGCTGAGCTGGGCGGTGGGGAGGGACTTGGCGTTGAAGCTTTCGCGGCCGAGGTTGAGCCACACGGGATAGCGGACGACGTTGCCGCCGTCGGCGCGGACCTGCGCGGCGTTCTCGAGATCGCCGACGACCTTCTGCGGATCATAGGCGACACCGTAGGCGCCGAGCAGCGCGGGCAGGTCGCTGGAGACGTTCTGCGGCGGGCCACCCATCATCATGGCCTGCTGGCCGCCCTGGCGCTTGAAGTATTGGGAAGAAGGATCGACGGCGAGGAAGACCGGCTTGCCCCCGAGGAGGAACTGGTCGATCGCGTACTGCAGCTTGGGCGAAAGATTTTCCGGGTGGATCACGGCGAGCGCGTCGAGACCGGACGGCAGCGCGGTGGCGTCGGCCTGGACCGGGACGAGGTCGAAGGTGTGCTCCCATTCACTGGCGACAAACTGGCCGGGCGGCGGCTGCTGGCGCATCATCATCATCTGCATGTCGGGCTGGGCGGCCTGGATCGGCAGGCTGGTGATCAGCCCGAGCTTCTTGTTGTCGAACTGCTCTACGCTGTTGATCAGCTGGGAAAGGTCGTACTCGAGGAACTGCTCGCGCTCCGGATTGAGGGCGGTGATCGCCTTCTGCTGGTCAGCCTGGGTGGCGACGAGGCCGAACTGGATCTGCTCGCCGGACGGCAGCTGCTGCGGCTCGATGCCGGCGGCGGTGGCGCGCTCCTCCTCGGGCGTGTCGGGGCCGGGGTCGATGACGTTGAGGATCAGCTTGCCGCGGGCGGCCTTGGTGTACTGGCGCAGCATCTCGCGCACGCGCTCGGCGTAGTTTTTGTAGCCGATGGGAATGCCGGAGATGCTCTTCGAGAAATAGTAATCGAGCGTGATCGGCTCCTCGATCTTGCCGAGCAGTGCGCGGGTGCCGGGCGAAAGCGTGTAGATCTGCTCGGCAGTGGCGTCGAAGCGGAACGGCAGGGACGACGCGAGGTAGTTCACCAGCACGAGGGCGATGAAGAGGAGCGCGAGCGCGAGGGCTTTGCGGCCGGAGGTCATGGGGAAATTTTCGATTTTTGAATCTCGATTTTCGTTTTCGGACCGGAGCGCAGGGTCAGCGTTCGAGGGCGACCACGTTGAGGAAGAGCGTGAAGCCCATGAGCGAGAGGAAGAACACGACGTCCTTCGGATCGACCACGCCCTTCATGAACGCCTCGAAGTGGGTGGTGAAACCGAAGTTCGCGATGACATCGACGACCGAGACGGGCAGGTGCAGGTAGCCGGCGAGGAAGTCGGTGAAGACGCTGTAGCCGACCAGCGTGAGGATGAAGCACACGAGGACGCTGAGCACGAAGCTGATCACCTGGTTCTTCGTCAGCGCGGACATGAACGAGCAGACGCCGAGATAACCGCCCGCCATCAGAATGCTGCCGAGGTAGCTGTTGGCGATGACGCCCCAGTCGGGATCGCCGAGGTAGGCGAGGGTGAGCGCGAGCGGGAAGCTGAGGAGGATGGCGAGCGTGAGGAACGCCCAGCCGGCGAGAAATTTCCCGAGGACGCCCTCGAGCGTCGTGACCGGCAGGGTGAAGAGCAGTTCCACGGTGCCGGAGCGCTTCTCCTCGGACCAGAGCCGCATGCCGGCGGCGGGAACGAGGAAGAGGAAGAGCCAGGGATGCCAGAAGAAGTAGCTCTCCATGCTGGCGACGTTGGCCTTGTAGAAATTACTGAGGAAGAAGGCGAGGCCGACGCTCGCGAGCAGGAAGACGACGAGGAAGACGTAGGCGACCGGCGAGCGGAAGTAGCCGAGGAACTCGCGTTTGAAGAGAGGGTAGGTCTGGCTCATGCGCGGAAGGAAGGAGGCGGAGAGGGCGCGGCCGGCGGGCGCCGCGTCACAGAAAATCGTTACGGTCGTGTCAGAGGTCCGATTGCGTCAGGCTGCGGAAGATCTCGTCGAGGCGGGCGCCGGGCTGGCGGGCGCGGAGTTGGGCGGGCGTCTCGTCGGCTGCGACCCGGCCCTGCGAGATGATGGTGGCGGGGGTGCCGATCGCCTAGACCTCGTCGGG
>CALFNJ010000069.1 GCA_937902865.1 uncultured Opitutaceae bacterium | reverse complement strand
GGCGTCGCGAGCGCGGGCTCACGCGAGGCCGCGAGTGTTCGAGGTAGGGGCGTTCCTTGCGGGCGCCCGGTTGGACTCCGCGGGTTACGCTATGCTCCCTTCGCGGACTGGACTCGGCGGGCGTCCGCAAGGAACGCCCCTACACGTCTGAAAGGTGGGGCGCGTTATCCCTAACGCGCCGAAACGGTCATCGGAGGCCAGCGACCAGCGGAGCGCAACCGGCGCGTTAGGGATAACGCGCCCCACCTTCATGATCTGATTTAGGATTTGGCTCGGAGGGAGGGGACTTCAACGTGACGGCATGGCCGTTCCCTCCTTGAAGCTGAAACCGAATGCGAAGCCACGTGTGCTCTCCGGGCATCCGTGGGTGTTTGCGAACGAGGTGGAGGCGCTGCTGCCGGCGGAGCACGACGGAGAAGTCGTCGAATGCCGGGACCGGTCGAATCGCTTTCTCGGGAGCGGCATCTACAACTCCAAGTCGCAGATCGTCTGGCGCCGTTTCAGCCGCGAGTCGGCCACGCTCGACGCAGCCTATCTGCGCGGAGCGGTGAGCCGCGCGGTGGCGCGGCGGTCGGGGGATTTCGGCCGGCTGGTCTGGTCGGAATCGGATGATCTGCCGGGCCTCGTGGTCGACCGCTTCGGCGACACGCTGGTCGCGCAGATCCAGACCCTCGCGCTCGAGCAGCGCGCGGCGCTCGTCGGGGACGCGCTCGCCGAGGTGTGTCGGCCGGCGGAAATCATTTTTCGGAATGACGCGCCGATTCGCCGCCTGGAAGGGCTGCCGCTGGAAGTGCACACCCGTTCGGGTCGGGCCTGGGAGCCGCGCTGGGTGAAGATTGACGGCTTCGAGTACTGGCTCGATCTGCAGGCGGGGCAGAAGACGGGATTTTACCTCGACCAGCGCGAGCAGCATCCGCGGGTGGCGCGGCACTGCGCGGGCAAGCGCGTGCTCGACGCCTTCTGCAACCAGGGCGCGTTCGCGCTGCATGCGGCGCGGGCGGGCGCGGCGCAGGTGCTGGGTTTGGACAGCGCGGAGGACGCGATCGCGGCGGCGAGGCGGAATGCCGAGCGCAACGGTGTGAAGGCGGAGTTCGCCGTGGCGAACGTCTTCGACTGGTTCAACGACCCGGCTCGGGTCCGTGATCCGCTCTGGGATGTGATCATTCTCGATCCTCCGCCGTTCGCGAAGTCGAAGAGCGCGCTCGAAGGCGCGTTGCGCGGGTACAAGGAAATCAACCTCCGCGCCCTCCAGCGGCTCGCGCCGGGCGGCGTGCTGGCGACGTACACCTGCTCGCACCACATGCAGGACGCCGAACTGCGCAGCGTGCTCGCCGGGGCGGCGGCCGATGCGAAGCGCAAGGTGCGCGTGCTGGAATTCTGCCACCAGCCGGCGGATCATCCCGTCCTCGTGACGATGATGGAGAGCGAATATCTCCGCGGCTATATCGTGCAGGCGGAATAACCAAGGCAACGAGCCTTCGGAATTTTACCACAGAGACACGGAGGCACGGAGCGGACCTCTGACCGAACAGGAATTTCTCCGTGCCTCTGTGTCTCTGTGGTGAAATCCGAAACAGAAATCCGCTGACTCGTCGCGCCAGTTTAGTAGCGGAGGAGCTGGTTTGCTGAGTCAAAACGGGCGTCCCAAGGGACGCCCCTACATCGAGCGAATACGGCCGGAGGTCGCGCCCACTGATTACTTTTCCCGGATGGGGCCGGTGCCGCTGCGCTCGAGGTTGCGGCGCATTTCACGCATTTCACCGGCTTGCTTCTCGAGGTCGTCGCGTTCGGCCGGCGTTTTTGCGGCCATGGCCATGGTCAGAAACTCGAGCTCGGACTCCATCAGGCTGACCCGCTCCTTGGCGAGTTCAGCCCGGCTTTCGGCGGAGGAACCGCCGAAGATCGAAAGGGCCGAGGAGACACGGGAATCGTTGAGGGCCTTGTCGGTTTCGGTGGACTTGGTCTTCTTCTTCTCCCGATCGATCTGATCCTGGAGCTCGACGCTCTCGAGATTGACCTCGATCAGGCGGCTCTTGTTCACCTGCACGGGAGCGAGCACCTCGGGCGCCTTTTTCTTGGTGTCGTCCTTCTTGGCCGTGGTGGAGGCGTTGCTGTCTTTGCTCGCGTCGGCGGCCTTGGCGTTGGCGTCGGTCGGCGAAGCGGGCGCCGACTTGGCATTCTTGTCCGTGGACGTGGTGGCGTCAGTCTTCGGCGCCGGCGCGGAAGCGGGTGCGTCCTGCTGGGGTGCCTCTTCCTTTTTCGGCGCGGTGGTATTGTCGGCGGCAAACGCGGACGACACACCGAATCCGGCGAGGGTGAGGAGGGACCAGAGGAGAAGGCGGTTCATGGGAAAGGGGGCGGACGTTGACGTGGCGGACTGGTTAGGAGCGGAGCGTGGAGTAGGCAAGCGTCTTGGTTTCGGAAGTCTCGCGCAGAGGCGCGGAGGCGCAGAGATCGGTCGGTCGGATGATGGGGATTTCTGAAGAGATGGGTAGGGGCGTCCCTTGGGACGCCCGTCAGGCCCGGTTTACGAATAAAGTAAGTAGCGTGATTAGAGTGATGCGCGGAGTCGAAACGGGCGTCCCGAGGGACGCCCCTACATGTCGGAGGTGTGATTTGGACAGCAAAAAGGCCGGGCGGATTCGCCCGGCCTTTGGAAAAACGAGAACCGTGAGGCTTACAGGCCCTTCATCTTGCCGCCGTAGATCGCGCTGGCGCCGAGCTCTTCCTCGATGCGGAGGAGTTGGTTGTACTTTGCGACGCGGTCGGTGCGGCAGAGCGAGCCAGTCTTGATCTGGCCGGCGTTGGTGGCGACGGCGATGTCGGCGATGGTGACGTCTTCCGTCTCACCGGAGCGATGGCTGATGACGGCGGTGTAGTTCGCCTCCTTGGCCATCTCGACCGCGTCGAACGTCTCGGTGAGGGAGCCGATCTGGTTCACCTTGACGAGAATCGAGTTGGCGGTGCCGGTCTCGATGCCCCGCTTGAGGAACGCGGTATTGGTGACGAAGAGATCGTCGCCGACGAGCTGGACCTTGTCGCCGATCGCGTCGGTGAGCTTCTTCCAGGTTGCCCAGTCGCCCTCGGCGCAGCCGTCCTCGATCGAGATGATCGGGTACTTGGCGGTGAGCTTGCGATAGAACGCGACGAGCTCGTCACCGGAGAGGATCTGGCCCGTGGACTTCTTGAAGACGTAGTGCTTCTTCTCCTTCACGTAGAACTCGGAGGAGGCGACATCGAGCGCGAGGTTGATCTCCTTGCCGAGCTTGTAGCCGGCGTTTTTCACGGCGAGAGCGATGGCGTCGAGCGCGGCCTCGGCGGACGCGAGCTTCGGGGCGAAACCACCCTCGTCGCCGACGGCGGTGGCGAGACCCTTTTCCTTCAGGACCTTCTTGAGGGAGTGGAACACCTCGCAGCCCATGCGCAGGCCCTCGGAGAAGGAGCGGGCGCCGGTCGGCATGATCATGAACTCCTGGAAATCGATCGGGGCGTCGGAATGGGCGCCGCCGTTCATGATGTTCATCATCGGCACCGGCAGGACCTTGGCGTTCGGTCCGCCCAGGTACTTGTAGAGAGGCTGGTTGAGGGCGGCGGCGGCGGCCTTCGCCGTGGCCATGGAGACGCCGAGGATGGCGTTGGCGCCGAGCTTCGACTTGGTGGCGGTGCCGTCGAGCTTGAGCATCGCGCGGTCGACGCCGACCTGGTCGCACGCATCGAAGCCGATGAGGGCGGGCGCGAGCTTCGCCTTCACGTTGCCCACCGCCTTCTGCACGCCCTTGCCGCCGTAGCGGTGCTTGTCGCCGTCGCGGAGCTCGATCGCCTCGTGCTCGCCGGTGCTCGCGCCCGAAGGCACGGCGGCGCGGCCGAGGTGGCCGGAGGCGAGGCGGACATCGACCTCGACCGTGGGATTGCCACGGGAGTCGATGATCTCACGGGCGGTGATGGCAGTGATGGTGGTGTTCATTGAGAAGGAATTAAGAGCGAAATGTCGGGAGGTGCATGCAAGCAAGCCGGGCGACAAGTGCCAGAGAATTTTCGATTTTGGATTTTGGATTTTCGATTTTGGATTTCGGGAAACCGGGGAACAGGAATCGCAGCAAGGGTTGGTGATCGATCGGAGCGCGGTTGAGACGTGGAAGTGGGCGGGGCTTTGACCCGCCTGGGAGTCGGTCGAAGGCTTTCGACGTTGCATCGGGAGTGGACCGAATGCGTCGTTTGTGGGTGACGAGCCTTATTGTCGGCGGAGTCGCAGCGGACGGGCGGGCCGCCCGCCCCTACCTTTGCAAACACGCGACCGGGAGGTCGCGTCCCCATTTCGATCCGGATCCATTTCGATCCCGACCATTTTGGCACCGAACCATTTCAATCGGAGCCGGGCGCCGGCTCGGGCCGGGACGTCGACCTTCAGGCCGTCAAAATGGCGGACGGGAGTCGCCGAGGCGGGAGAAGAAGCGCTTGAGCGCGCCGGCAGGCTTGGGGCGGAACTGCGGCGGAATTTGTTCGGCGAAGCCGCGTTCAAGGGCGATGCGGCTGACGGTGATGCCGTCGTAGTTGCGTCCGTTCACGGTTTCCTCCGTCAGCATGGCGGCGGGGATCTGGTCGAGGTGGCCTTCGTGGGCGGCGGCGTGCAGCGGGGTGTCGCCGTTGTCGTTGCGGGTGAGCAGGAGCTCGGCGGTGAGGACGGAGACCGGCAGCTTGCGCAATTGCCCGGTTTCGGCCGCGGCGTGGATGGGCGTGAAGCCGGAGTTGCTGGCGACGACGAGATTGGTGCGGGTGAGGAACTCCGCGGGGATCTGTTCGAGGTGCCCGGCGATGGCGGCGGCGTGGATCGCGGTGTCGCCGGCGTTGGTCTTCTCGGTGAAGGCCGCGGCGGTGATGAACTCGCGCGGGATCTGGTCGAAATGGCCGTTGAGCGCGGCGACGTGATAGACGGTCTCGCCGCTGATGTTCTTCTCGAGCAGCCGTTCCGCGGTCACGACGCTGGCCGGCAAGCGATCGAGCGCGCCATGTTCGGCGGCTTCGTGGAGCAGCGTGTTGCCGAGGTGGGTGCGCAGGCCGAAGACCTCGGGGGTGAGGAACGCCGCCGGCAGCTGGTGAAGATTTCCGTGGCCGGCGGCGCTGTGGTAAACCGTGTAGCCGGCGTTGCTGGCCTGCCGGAGCGCGTCGGCGGACAGAAACTCCGCCGGCACCTGGTCAAGATGTCCGCCCAAGGCGGCCTGGTGCAGCGGCGTGTAGCCGGAGTCGTTACGGACCGCGAGCAGGGCCGCGTTCAGCATGCCCGGGGGCAGATCGCAAAGACAGCCGTGCCGGGCGGCAGCGTGGAGCGGCGTATGGCCGGCGGCGTTGCGCTCGATCAGGCGCTCTATGGACAATGCCTGGCGCGGCAGGCTGGAAAGCGAGCCGGCACGGGCGGCGGCATGCAAGTCGATCTGGTCCATCCGGAAAGCAAGCAATGGCAAGGGACGCTTGGAAATCACGCAAATCGAAAAAATTCGGTAAAAATCCCGGCCAACGGGGCTGTAACTTGCCCGTGTCTATTTGGATTTGCCAACCGGAGCCCTCACGGCAGCGTTTTCCGCGATGAACGCCCCGGAGGCCAAGCCGGCCAATGCCACACCGTTGCCCAATAAAAAGCCTGCCGTGCTGGTCATCGACGACGAGCCGGCCCTCCTCGAGGTGTTCGCCGCCGCACTTTCAACCCATTTTGACGTGACCACCGCCGGTTCGGTGCGGGAAGCGGAGTTCATCCTCCACAAAAACCCGTTCAAGGTGGTGATCGCTGATCACCTGATGCCCGGCGGCAACGGCATGAGTTTTCTTGTTCGCGCCCGCGAGGAATACCCGCACATGCAGCGCATCCTCGTCACTGGCTACATGAAGCCCGAGATGCTGCTGCGCAGCGTGAACGAGGCGGCGCTGTTCCGTTATCTGCTGAAGCCCGTCGCCGTCACCGAACTGGTGAAAGTGGTCCAGGACGCGGCCAAGCTTCACGATCAGAGCGTGCTCGCCGGTTGAGCCCAAGACCGATGGCCACGCCTCAGCCAGGCACTAACGTCCGCCCGGCGGTGCTGATCATCGACGACGAGCCGCCGCTGCTCGACGCCATGCGGCAGGGACTATCCCACGAATTTGACGTCGATGCCGCGTCCACGGCGGAGGAGGGCACCTTGCTCGCGGCCACCCGCAGATATGATGTGATCGTCAGCGACCAATTGCTGCCCGGAGAGCAGGGGCTGGAATTTTTGATGCGCATGGCGTCGCTGCACCCTGGCGCGCGTCGGATCATGCTGACGGGCTACATCAATCCCGACCTGATCTCGCGCAGCATCGCGTCCGCGCAGCTGTCGGCCTGCCTGCTCAAGCCGATCTCCATCGCGGAGCTGATGAAGGCGATCCGCAAGGTGATCGCCGCCTGAACGGAATCGGAGATCGGACTTCGAGCCGGTCTCTGCGTGAAACCGGTTTGGAGAGGTCGGGTTAAGTCGAGCCTGCTCAAACTTCTGAAATCGAAAATCGAGAATCCAAAATCGAGAATCCAAAATCGAAAATCGAGAATCAGCTCCGCTTCCCGAGTTTCGCGCGGAGGTAGGGTGCGGTCGGGCTGCGCTTGACGCGGAGGAGGCCGGCGAGATCGCCCTGGTAGATGAGTTCACCGCCGGCGGGGCCGCCGACGGGCCCGAGTTCGACGGCGTAGTCGGCTTCCGCGAGCAGGTCGAGGTGATGCTCGATCACGACCACGGTGTGGCCCTGGTCGACGAGCGACTGCAGCACGCCGATCAACTTTTCACAGTCGCTCAGGTGCAGGCCGATGGTCGGTTCCTCGAGGAGGTAGAGGTTGCGCGGCAGTTCGCCGCGGCTGCGCTCGCGGTAGGTGGCGAGGCCGGCGGAGAGTTCGGTGACGAGCTTGAGTCGCTGCGCCTCGCCGCCGGAGAGCGTCGGCGAACTCTGGCCGAGGGTCAGGTAGCCGAGGCCGCAATCGACCATCAGGCGGCAGACCTGCGAGAGCTGCGAATGGAAGTCGAAGAAGGCGACCGCTTCCTCGAACGTCAGCTGCAGCACCTCGCCGATGTTTTTCCCCTTCCAGGTGATATCCGCGAGCTCGGGACCGTAGCGGAGGCCGCGGCAGTCGTCGCAGGGCAGGTAGGTGTCGGGCATGAACGCCATCTCGAACTTGATCCGTCCGGCGCCGTCGCAGGTCGGACAACGTCCGCCGGCGGTGTTGAACGAAAAGCGGGAGGCGGTGTAGCCGCGGATCTTGGCTTCGGGTAGCGAGGCGAAGAACTGGCGGATCAGATCGAAGATGCCGAGGTAGGTCGCGGGCGTGGAGCGCGGCGTTTTCCCGATCGGCGCCTGATCCACTTCGATGACGGAGCGGAAATGGCCGGCGCCGCTCAGTTCGGCAAACGGAGGTGATGCCGGATCATCGGAACCGGCATCGGAGGCGAAGCCCGTGGCCTTGACGAAGTCGCGGCCACGGAGGCGCTTCGCCTTGGTGGCGATGGCATGGGCCACGGCGGGACGAAGCACGTCGCGGAAGAGCGTGGATTTGCCGGCGCCGCTGGGCCCGGCGACCATGACGAGGCGGCCAAGTGGAAGGCGAAGGTCGAAGCCTTTCAGGTTGCGGAACGAAACGCCGGTCAGCTCGAGCCAGCCACTCGATTTGCCGGAGGAAACGCGAGTCGCCGGGACTGGGCGGTAGGCGCCGCGCAGCGGATGGGCGATGCCCTTGGCGAGGAAGAGACCGGTGAGGGATTTGTCGAT
>CALFNJ010000068.1 GCA_937902865.1 uncultured Opitutaceae bacterium | reverse complement strand
CTGTGCCTGGGACTGGCCGCGGGCGTACAGGTCACCACCCCGCCCACTGCCCCGCACCCCCCGCGCCTTGCGGCCACGACTCGCCGCCGATCCGAAGCCACCTCCACCTTTGGATGCGCCCTTCTGGACGCGGTCGTAAGCGTTCGCCGCCCGCGCCAGCGCCGCGAACAGCTTCGAACCGGCCAGACGCGACGCGCCCGCCCGCTGTGTCGCGGCGGCCAACGACCAATTGTTATGCTCGTCGGCCTGCAATACGCCGACGAGGCGTCGGCACAGCAGATCGAGCATAGGCGACGCCTCCGGAAGGAGCTCTCCACCCACCTCCATCTGGAGATATGCGTCGATAAACAGGCCGAGTTGCAGGCACTCGTTGCGGCGCTGCATCGTCGCGGCATCGCGGTGATCCTCGACGTCGTGTACAATCACGTCGGTGAGCCGGCGCACCTGATGCTGATCGACAAGCTCTACTACTTCGAAGTGGACAACACCGGCCGGCTCGCGAACTGGAGCGGCTGCGGCAACGACCTGCGCTGCCGCTCGGCGATGGCGCGCCGGCTGATGATCGACAGCCTGATTCACCTCGTGGAGGCCTACGGCGTGGACGGCTTTCGGTTCGATCTCGCCGATCTCATCAGTCTCGACGTGCTGAAGGAGGTCGAGCGCGCCCTCAAGCGGGTGAAGCCCGACATCGTGCTGATCGCCGAGCCCTGGAGCTTCCGCGGGAATCTTGCCGGCGCGCTGCGCGACACCGGTTATGCCTCGTGGAACGACGGCTACCGGGATTTTCTCCGCGACTACGTCCGTGGCGGCGGCACGCGCGAGCAGTTTGAATATTTTCTCAAGGGCTCGCCCTGGCACTACGCGAAGTGGCCGGCGCAGACGGTGAATTACACCGAGTCGCACGACGACAAGACGTGGATCGACCTGATCACCGAGAACGCCGACGGCAACGGCCAGTCGCCGACCTCGAACGACCGCCGCCGCACGCATCTCATGGCGGCCGTGCTGTTCGCCTCGATCGGCATCCCGATGCTCGCGGCGGGCCAGGATTTTCTCCGCTCGAAGCAGGGCGTGAACAACACCTACCAGCGCGGCGACCTCAACGCTCTCGACTATCGCCGGCTCTATCGCTTCCCGGGCACGCACGCCTATTTCGCGGACTGGATCGCGTTTCGTCGGAGCGACGCCGGCCGACTGCTGCGGCATTATTCGCGGGCGAGCGAAGGCTTCTTCCGCTTTTTCTTCGCGCCTGACTCGACCGCGGCGGCGGTGATCTACAACGCCGATCGCTCACAGGGACCCGCGCGGCTGCTCTTCGCGGTCAATCCGACTTCCGGCGATGTGACCGTGCCGCTGGACCCGGGCATTGCGGGCGGAAACTGGCAGCAGCTCGCGGATGCGGAGCGTTTCCACGGCCTGACGGGCAGGGGGGCGGATCAGCCGGTGGAGGGCGACTTGTTTATCCCCGGACTCGGCTGCGGACTGTGGCGGGATGACGGTTAGGGAACTGTCGCGGCAAAACCCTTGCATCCCTCGGTTGAGGGCTGTTGTGTGAACACTTCCCGCGTTCGCGCGGTTTAACGTCACTCAGCAATCAACCACAGAACCACCGGAGAGCTATTACCATGGCAGTTAAAGTCGCTATTAACGGTTTCGGCCGCATCGGCCGCCTCGTCTTCCGCGCCCTCGTCGAGCAGGGCCTCCTCGGCACCACGTTTGATGTTGTGGCCGTGGGAGATATCGTTCCCGCCGACAACCTTGCTTACCTGCTGAAATACGACTCCACCCAGGGCCGCTTCAACGGCACGGTCGGTTCGAAGAAGTCCGCCGCCGACAAGCCCGAGGACGACATCCTGATCGTCAACGGCAAGGAGATCAAAGTCGTCAGCGCCAAGACCCCGGCCGAGCTGCCTTGGGGCGCGCTGGGCGTGCAGGTCGTGATCGAGTCGACCGGTCTGTTCACCGACGCCGAGAAGGCCAAGGGCCACATCACGGCGGGCGCGAAGAAGGTCATCATCTCCGCCCCGGCGAAGGGCGAGGACATCACGGTCGTGATGGGCGTGAACGACGGAAAGCTCGATCTCGCGCAGCACACGATCATCTCCAACGCCTCCTGCACGACCAACTGCCTCGCGCCGGTCGTCCACGTGCTCCTCAAGGAAGGCTTCGGCATCGAGGAAGGCCTCATGACCACGATCCATTCCTACACCGCCACGCAGAAGACGGTGGACGGTCCCTCGAAGAAGGACTGGAAGGGCGGCCGTTCCGCGGCGATCAACATCATCCCGGCCGCGACGGGCGCGGCCAAGGCCACCGCCCTGGTTTGCCCCGAAGTGAAGGGCAAGCTCACCGGCATGTCGTTCCGCGTCCCGACCCCGACCGTGTCGGTCGTCGACCTCACGGTGAAGACGACGAAGGACACGAGCTACAAGGCCATCTGCGAGGCGATGAAGCGCGCCAGCGAGACCTACCTGAAGGGCATCCTCGCCTACACGAGCGATGAAGTCGTCTCGTCGGATTTCATTCACGACAAGCACTCCTCGATCTTCGACGCCGGTTCCGGCATCGAGCTCAACCCGCGCTTCTTCAAGCTGGTGAGCTGGTACGATAACGAGTGGGGCTATTCCAACCGCGTCGTCGACCTCACCAAGAAGGTCGCGGCCGGGCTTTAAGACTTAAAACCTGTTGCCCACGGAATCCAAGGATCACACGGAAGAATTTTTTTCCGTGTCTTCCGTGGGTTCCGTGGGCGATTCATTTTGGAGATTTCATCATGTCCAAGTTCAAAACCATCCGTGACCTGAATCTCGCGGGGAAGCGCGTGCTGATGCGCGTCGATTTCAACGTGCCGCAGGACAAGGTCACCGGCGCGATCACCAACACGCAGCGCATCACGGCCGCGCTGCCCACGATCAAGTACGCCCTGGAAAAAGGCGCGTCGGTCGTGCTGATGTCCCACCTGGGTCGTCCCGATGGCCAGAAGATCGCTAAGTTTTCCCTGAAACCGGTCGCCGCCGAGCTCGAGAAGCTCCTCGGCAAGCCGGTGAAGTTCCTCGACGACTGCGTCGGTCCCGCGGTGGAAGCCGCCTGCGCCGCGCTGAAGCCGGGCGAGGTCGTCCTGCTGGAAAACCTCCGCTTCCATCTCGAGGAAGAGGGTAAGGTGAAGATCAAGCAGGCCGATGGCACCGAGACGAAGCTCAAGGCCGATCCGGCGAAGGAGGCGGCGTTCCGCGCCAGCCTCAGCAAGCTCGGCGACGTCTACGTGAACGACGCGTTCGGCACTGCGCATCGCGCGCATTCGTCGATGGTCGGCGTGAACCTGAAGGACAAGGCCGCCGGCTTCCTCATGGAAGCCGAGCTGAAGGCGTTCTCCAAGGTGCTCGAGAATCCCGATCGCCCGCTGCTCGCCATCCTCGGCGGCGCGAAGATCGCGGACAAGATTCCGCTCATCAACAACCTCCTCGACAAGGCCGACAAGCTGATCATCGGCGGCGGCATGGCGTACACCTTCCACAAGGTGAACCGCGGGATGAAGATTGGCTCCAGCCTGTTCGACCAGACCGGCGCGGGCATCGTCGCCGAGCTCGAGGCCAAGGCGAAGAAGCGCGGCGTGGAACTGATCTTCCCGGTCGATTTCGTGTGCGGCGACAAGTTCGGCCCGGATGCGAACACGCAGCCGGCCACGCTGGAAAGCGGCATTCCCGACGGTTGGGAGGGCATGGATGCGGGCCCGAAGTCGATCGAGCTTTACCGCAAGGCCATCCTCTCCTCCAAGACGATCGTCTGGAATGGACCGGCCGGCGTGTTCGAATTCGACAAGTTCGCCGGCGCGACCAAGGCGATGGCCGACGCGATCGCCGAGGCCACGGCCAAGGGCGCCACGACGGTCGTGGGCGGCGGCGACACCGCCACCGCGGCGAAGAAATTCAAGGTGGCCGACAAGGTCACCCATTGCTCCACCGGCGGCGGCGCCAGCCTGGAGTTCCTCGAAGGCAAAGTCCTCCCGGGCGTCGCCTTCCTCGAAACCTGAAATCTGATTCAACGATCCAAGCGCTAAGACGCGAAGGCGCAAAGTTTCACTAAATTCAATTGTATACTCCGATCTTCGCGCCTTTGCGTCTTGGCGCTTAATTTTTTATCTCGATTCTTTCCCATGACCCTTCGCAAAAAACTCATCGCCGGTAACTGGAAGATGAACAAGACGCCCACCGATGCGGTGGCGTTGATCCAGGAAACGGCTGCCCTCATCGGCAAGCAGACCGACGTTGATGTCGTGGTTTGCCCGCCCTTCATCGCCCTCGAGAGCGCGAGCCGCGCCCTCGAAGGCTCGACCCTCAAGCTCGGCGCCCAGAACATGCACTTCGAGGCGAGCGGCGCCTTCACCGGCGAAATTTCCGCCCCGATGCTGCGCGCGTTCTTCGCGACGCACGTGATCCTCGGCCACAGCGAGCGCCGCACGTACTTCGGCGAGAACGACGAGCTCATCAACAAGAAGGTCCTCGCGGCTTTCCGGAATCAGCTGCGTCCGATTCTCTGCGTCGGCGAGACCCTCGCCGAGCGTGAGGCGGGCTCGACGCTCAAGGTCGTGCAGACGCAGACCGAGCGCGGTCTCGAGGGCGTGAGCAAGGACATGGCGGCGAACCTGATCATCGCCTACGAGCCCGTCTGGGCGATCGGCACCGGCAAGGTGGCCACGACCGAGCAGGCGCAGGAGGTGCATGCGTTCATTCGCGGCCTGCTCACCAAGCTCCTCGGCGAAGCCGTGGCGCAGAAGGTCCGCATCCTCTACGGCGGCTCGATGAAGCCGGCGAACGCGCCCGAGCTGCTCGCGCAGAAGGACATCGACGGCGGCCTGATCGGCGGCGCCAGCCTCGAGGCCCGCAGCTTCGTCGACCTCGTCAACGCCGCCATCGCGGCGAAATGAGGCGCCAAAAAGTTTGAAACAAACGGCCGCCGTGAGGCGGCCGTTTTTGTTTACGGAGAAGGGCGTTGACCGCGACGCGTTGCGCTCACGCGCTCGTAACGTGTTCAGGGCTGATCATTCGATCCGGTTTCGCGCAGAGACACGGAGTCGTCAGACATGTAGGGGCGTTCCTTGCGGACGCCCTTCTGGGCCTTAGACCCGAACCGGGCGTCCGCAAGGAACGCCCCTACATCGATCGGGTTTGATCTCTGCGTCTCTGCGCGAGACCGGGTCGAGATCGCTCGAAGATCGCAAACCGGGCGTCCGCGAGGAACGCCCCTACGTCAGACGCCGTGGGTCTTGCAGAGCGCCTGCAGCTTTTTGCGGCCGACTTCGAGGCGCTCGCCGCGCTCCCAGTCAAAGGCATCCATCGCCAGTTCGGTGGTGATGGCTCCCGGCTTCATCTGCAGGCGACGGAGCATGTCCTCGATATCCTTGGGGAAGGGGTGCTTGCCCTGCAGCAGCATCGCGCGGATCGGGTGCTCCTTGGAGGAATCGTTGGACATGGCAGGAAGGTCGTAGCGGTCGCGAGGCGCCAAATACGCCTCATCAGTGTCGCTGCATTCAGTAATTTCCTCCTTCAGTGGCAAGTGAATAGCTGGTGACCAATGTCGGCTGAAGGACACCGCGATTCCGAAGGGGAATTCTGATTTTTATCTGGAACTCAGGAAATCAGGAACGGAAGCAGAGCTCGGAAAGGTGGAGCGCGTTGCCCCTAACCTAACGCGCTTTGGACTCCGCTACCCATTCCCGCCAAGCTCAGTCACTCGACTTGGCGCCGAAGTCTCTAGGCGGCATGCCAGCCCGCTAGGTTCGACCTCGGATCGTCGCAGTCGTCCTCCTGTCCAAAAAACGGCCCGGAAATCCCGCTATTTATTTCGTGCCACCAGATCCGCGGCGAGCGCCGCGAGAAACGACGAGTCGCCGGGAAATTCCGCGATCCTGGCCAGGGCCTTCTGCGTGTGCTCGCGGGCAAACTTGTGGGAAGCGTCGAGGCCGTGGATCCGCACGAAGGTGGTTTTGCCGGCGCGGGCGTCCTTGCCGGCGGTCTTGCCGAGCGTCGCGGTGTCCGTCGTGGCGTCGAGGATGTCGTCCATGATCTGAAAGGCCAGGCCGAGGTGCCGTCCCGCGGCCCGAAACGTTTCCCGCTGCGGTTCGCTGGCGCCGCCGATCAGCGCGCCCATCACGAGCGGGGCTTCGATCATGGCGGCGGTCTTGTTCAGGTGAATGAACTCGAGCTCTTCCGCGGTGGCGTCGGACTTTTTTTCCGCGAGGAGGTCCTCCATCTGTCCGCCGATGAGCCGCTCGCTGCCGGCGGCCGACGCCAGTTCGCGCAGCAGCGCCGTCGCCAACGGCGGCTCTGCGCCGTAACCCGACGCGAGCAGGGCGAACGCGTGAGTCAGCAGCGCATCACCGGCGAGCAGCGCGGTCGCCTCGTCGAAGGCCTTGTGCGCCGTCGGCCGTCCGCGACGCAGGTCATCATTGTCCATGCACGGAAGGTCGTCGTGAATCAGCGAATAGGTGTGGATGCACTCGAGCGCCACCGCCGCGGGCAGGGGATCGGGGCGCTTGCCGGGAAAGAGCTCGGCGGCGGCGAGCAGCAGCACCGGCCGCAGGCGCTTGCCGCCCGCCTGGAGGCTGTAGCGCATGGCGGTGTGCAGGCGCGCCGGACGCGCGGAAGCGGCCGGCAGGAGCCGATCGAGCCCGCGTTCGACGCGCGCGACATAGGCAGGCAGCAGTTGGGCGGAACTCTCCATGGAGGCGGGAGCTTCGGAACGAATTTCTTTCACGGCAAGCCGCGTCCGGACTTACCGGAATTTCACCACAGAGGCACGGAGACACAGAAATCAATCCGATCGATGCGGGGAGTCATTGACGGATGCCCGGTTCAGGTCCGAAGCCCAGACAACGTCGGTGAAGAACTCTTCCGTCCGACTTCTCCGTGCCTCTGTGTCTCTGTGGTGAAATTCCGAGAAGAGACTCGCAAACCATTCGGGCGAGTCCCATAACACGCGGCGTTTTCCATGCCCACTTACGACTACGCCTGCACCAAATGCGGTCACACGTTCGAGACCGTGCAGTCGATGAAGGATGCTCCGCTGAAAAAGTGCCCGAAATGCGGCAAGCAGAGCCTCAAGCGCCTGGTCGGAGCCGGAGCCGGCCTGATTTTCAAGGGCACCGGTTTCTACATCACCGACTACAAGAAGAAGAGCGGCCAGCCCGAGGGCGGCAGCGGTGGCGGCGACAGCAAGCCGGCCTCCGGCGGGTCCGACAAGAAGCCGACGAGCTCGGCGGCGGCCAAGTAAGGGCCGGGCGGCAAGCGTGAATCAGCCTGATTTTTTCTCCTCCCCATGAGCTCCAAAAAAGTTGAACGCGCGCTGTACGGCCCCAGCTGGACGGAAGTCATCCTCGGAGCGGCGCTGAGCTTCGTGCTCGGCCTCGTGCTCGCCGCGGCGGTGCTCATCGCCCGCCCGGTGAAAACCGTGCGCGAGCTGCCGAAGGAGGCGGACCGCGAGCGTGAGGTGATCTATTACATCGAGGGCTCCAAGGACTCCACCAAAGGCCGCCAGTGGCAGGCCAAGCGCCAGCAACTCGTGGCGGGTGAATCGGTCGCGCTGACCGAGGAGGAACTCAACACCGCTTTCGGCGCCAAGACCTCGGCACCTGCTCCCGCTCCCGCGCCGGTTGCGCCTGCCCCGAAGGGCAAGGGTCCCGCGCCGAAGACCCCGGCACCTGCCCCCGCGCCCGCGACGCCCCCGGCGCCCGCCGTGGCGGCCAATGCCGGACTGATCGT